>CALNBT010000091.1 GCA_937874345.1 uncultured Prevotella sp. | reverse complement strand
ATTTTTTAATACATATTCTTTTTCATGATGCCACATAGGATGATTGATTACATAACCATAAAAGCAGCATATTGAGAACTGTTCTTTGCTAACGGGTTATTTTGCGAACAACGGTTTTGCCATTATCAAGCGTGTTCTTTTCAATATAAACACCGTGCCTTAGGTTTTTTGTTTCACAACCATCTATGGTATAGTATTTCTTTGAGCGTGAGGTGCCGGCAGCGTTGCTTACATCGTTAATGCCGGTTGTGGTGTCCAGTTGCAACCAATTTAACTTGCAGGTGGTACTGCGTGTGCTTTTTACCTGCAAGCGATGTTTGCCTGCCGGGATAACGGCCTTTATTGTGGCCGTAGCCCATTGGTCGGTATCGTCTGTCATACCCGTTTCGGGGAGTATTTGTGTGGCAACCGGCTGACCGTCTACCGATAACTGAATTTGTGGGGAATAAAGAAAAGCCTCGCTTGAAAAGCGTAATTGCACATCATATTCCTGCGTTTGGGGTATGTCAATGAGATATTCGGTAAAGGCGCCATTGTCAAATGAACTTATTTGGATATTTTGTGTGCTCTCGACATCAGAATTCGGTTGAAGTGATATTCCACCGGAATTAATATATTCTTTGGCAGGAATGGGTGTACTTGGTTTGTAATAATAATTCAGGTCAAATGATGACATGTTGACGTAAACCTTTCCAAGGTTAGAAAGTCTGCCATAGACTTTAGGACTTTCAGACAGTTTTGGCGTCAGCAGTAACTGGTAATAGGGACTGGTGGTACTGCCCTTTGCTTTAAACCAGGCATAGCGTGCCACGTTGTTATCAAGTTCAAGACTCTGTACTTTTTGTACCATGGCATTGAGTTGTGCAACAGAGTCTACGGTTCCCTCCCATGAGCAGAACTCTGTAAGCCATATTTGTTTACCATATTTCACGGAAAAATTGTCAATGAAATTCATTAATGCCGTGGAACTGTTCATATAGCTGTGCAATGCCATGTAATCCATGCGCGGTTCTTTACCATTCAGATTTTTATATGCCGCAATGAACGCGTCCATCCACTGTTCCGGCGAATAAGTGTTACCATCGCTGATGGGGCCATTGGGATAATTAAGGGCAGGTGCAATGAGTTTTAGATTGAAGTCGGCGGCTATTTGTTCTACCTTGCTCCAGTTGGTGGCGGCGTCTATCGGCGTGATGTTGCTTCCCCCGCTATTCGCAAAATTTGGTTCGTTATAGCCCAAAAGATATTTAACACCCGGATGGGCGATAAGGTAGGTGCGGAGGTTAAGTTCAGAGAAACTTGTGTTCCAGCACATTGGAACAAACTCCATTTTCGTTTCGGGCCCGATATCGTTTGCAACGCTTGAGGAAGGGGTAATACTCCAATTATATGTCCAGGAGACACCCGGTGAGAGCGCATTTATTTCTTCCGTTTTGGAAAAGCCGCTTTCTCCCACTCCACGTTTGAAACTGCGTTGCGGCTGCGCCAGGGTTGTGAGAGAAAAACATATACACAAAGTAAAAATAAATCTGCACATAAGCAAAATAAAATTATTCGTCATTTTATTGAAAAGAGAGTGTGTATGCCTTGATGCAAACCCCGATAGTTAGACAAATAACTATCGGAGTTTGTTATATACAGGCATCACCTGTTGGAATACCGGATTATTTGACGAGTACTTTTTTAGCACCCTTTGAGGTTTTCACAATATAAAGTCCCGGTTGGTTCATGTTCTGAACTTTACGGCCGGAGATATCAAAAAGTTGTTCGGCTTTATCGTTGTTTTGAGCATTCATGTCGTTCAGACCGGTAGATACTTTTTTGTAAAAGAAAATCCCATCGTATTGTAATTTTGTTCCTGCCGTACCACCGCTTAGCGCAACAAATACGTTTTCAAGACAGTTTCCGGCATTGTTAAAGAGCGAAGGTGCAAACAACTTGAGGTCGCTGACAGGGATGTCTATATTGTACCATTCACCGTCTCGAGTATAGTTACACAAAACCGGAATCGTTGTACCGTTATCGTTAAATGGGGCAGATCCAATGGTGAATTTAGCGTTGCCGATTTCAATGGCATAATTCTCGGCGCCGGTTCCCTTCATTGCAAAATGTAAGAAATAACTGTCATCGATCATAGACAGATCTTTCCCGACATTCTCTGAAATGTAACCCAGGCCTGACCATGCAGGATTGCCTGCAACTGTAAAAGAACGGTAAGGAGAGGCTTCTCCAAACGAGTTTACGCCTGTGGTGGAAGTTGCATTGTAGGTGTTTTCCCAAACATAAAGAAAATTATTTACATCGTCAACGCGATAATCTTTCAATACATTGGTTCCCATTTGGGTCTTGAGGTTATCTGTAACATCAATCAGCACGTAGTTGGTGGAATGATTGAAATCAAACGTAGAGGCGCCATTGCTGTCTATGGACTTGGTAACGTATTGGGTTGTTACCTGATTGTCATTAATTTTCTTGAAGAAGAAAACATTATCAAACTGAAGTTCACTTCCCTGTGTGCCTCCGCTTAATATGCTGAAAACATTTTCCATATAAGCCTTTGAACCACCATCCTTGTCGGGGAACGGATTTCCACCGGAAAGTGATGCAATGAGCGAGTAAGGAATATCAAACGAATACCAATTGCCATCACGCTTATAATCGCCAATAATGGGACTGCCTGCATTGCCAATAACGAATGATGTAGTACCAATACCAACCGTTTGCGAGGTATGGTAGAGCGCGTCATTTCCTTTCATTGAGAAATGCAGATAATAGGTATTATCCAACATGGAAAGATCTTTACCCTTGTTCTTTGAAGCATAACCGAGCCCGGACCATCCAACATTTCCTACTGTAAAATGATTATAGGCTTCGGCAAAACCAAATGAGTTGTTTGTGCCGTCCCAATCTACCGGATTATAGGTATTATTCCACACATAAAGAAAGTTATTGGTGTCGTCAATGCTGTAGTCGGCTTTTATTTTACCACTCATAGCATCTCGTACGCCATTGCTGCATCCAATGATGACAAAGTCTTCGGCATTGTTAAAATCAAAATTGGTAGTACCTTTTTCATTGAGTGCTGCATAACCATATTTACCCAATTGGGTTGTGGTATCTCCGGTTGGCATATCAGTGCTCTTGGTTGGATTCCTGTAAAAGAACACGTTATCAAACTGTAAATCGGTTCCCGCTCCTCCACCGCTAAGAACCGCAAATGCGTTACCTGTATAAGCAGTAGGGCCACCGTCGGTTTCTGAAAACAGGTTTCCTCCGGCAAGTTGTTTAAGAATAGATACCGGTATATCAAAATAACACCAACGTCCATCACGTTTATAGTCGCCAAGAAGCGGCATTGTTGTTCCATTGTCTACAAATGCGCTTTTACCAACAGAGAAAGAGGCATTGCCAATTCTTATTCCCTGCGGCTTATGACTTGCTGCATCCAATCCGCGCATAGCAAAATGTACAAAATAGTCATCGTTTATCATTGACAGATCTTTACCTTTTGTACCCTTCACGGAAGCATAACCAAGTCCGGACCATCCGATGTTTCCTACCGTAAAATGGTTGTAAGCCTCTGTAAAGCCGAACGAGTTATCAGAACCATCCCAAGGTTGTGGAGCGTAGGTATCATTCCATATATAAAGAAAATTATTGACATCATCAACATTATAATCTGCCTTTATCTTACCGGCCATGGCATTTTTTACACCATCGCTGGCACTGATAATGACATAATCATTCGCATTTTTGAAATCAAAGGTTGATACATGGTTTGCGTCAAGAGCCAAACTTCCGAAAGATCCAAGTGCTGTGGATGTATCTTCAACTGGGGGATTATCGGTTGAATTATCGGGTGTGGTATAATCTTCCTCTCCTGTTTTCTGGTAAACACGCACATAATCAACATACATTTTTTTGTCTCCGTTATTGAGGGCTGTTATTCCACCGGCATTAAAAATGTTTGGTACACTGCCCCCAACCGCCATGTTGAAGAGAATGAAGAATTGTTTGTGAAAATAATTGCCCGGTGAATTATCTGCACTTTTATCACTAATATTCATGGTGAAATAAGCGTTCTCTCCAGGATTCTTGTCTAAATCCAGATACATATTGATTTGGTTCTCGTCCCAAACAAGTGTCCATAAATGATATTCTCCATCCTGAACACTGTATGGTGCTTCGTAGCCCTTTGCGTACATTGGGTGATTGCCGTTGGTATAGGGCCCCCAATGTAAAGCTCCATTGAAATACTTTTCTTGCGTTCCCGCATTTATACCCTCAGCGTTACCGGATTCCAATACGTCTATCTCACCACAATAAGGCCATGTAGTACCGGTGTTCATATCATTGCCCATCAGCCAAAAAGCAGGCCATAAACCGTTAGCGGTTTTGGGTAATTTAATTCGGGCTTCAATCTTTCCATGCTTAAAGGCAACCTTTCCCATGGAATTGATACGACCGGAAGTAAACTCCTTGCCGCCGTAATTTTCTTTCTTTGCTGTGATAACAAGGCTACCGTTGGCTACTGCAATATTATCGCTGCGATAATATTGCAGTTCTTGGTTTCCACCACCATTTCCGTTTACTTCGATGTTCCACATTTTATTATTCAATACAGAACCGTCGAATTCATCACTCCAAACCATAGTGTAGCCATCACCGGTACTACTTTGTGGTGTGTCTGCTGCTTTGGTACTTGTCGATGCAAGCATGGTTATACCTAAGGCAATCACATAATTTCTTAGTTTCATTAAGTTGCAATTTAAATTGTAATAGATTGATACATTATTTTACAGATACCTTTTTTACACTATTCGCTGTCTTGATAATATAAACACCGTGTTTTGGGCAATCTTTAAGTTCACGTCCTTGCAAGTCGTATATTGCCTCTACTTTAGAGTTGTCTGTACTGTTTAAATTGTTTATACCGGTTGTCAGGCTTTTACTCTTATATAGAAAGATATTGTCAAGATGAAGCTCTGTTCCGGCAACGCCACCACTTAAAACAAAGAAGAAATTGTCACCTTTATAAGCCGTTGGTCCGCCTTTACTTAATGGCCAGACATCACCTAATTTTTTGATCATGGAAAACGGTACGTCTACATAATACCATTCACCATCATTTTTCCATGTACCGAAGTTTTTTACAGTAGTATTATTGTCGACAAACGGTGCATCGCCTATGGCAAACTTTACACTGCCCAGACCTATCGCGTGGGATGTTGCAGGATTACCCTTAATGGCAAAATGTAAAATATAGCTGTCGTCAATGAATGACAAGTTGTGTGCATTGTCATCAATGATTCCGAAGCCAGACCATCCAACATTACCTACGACAAATGCCGTATGGTCTTCAACTTGTCCAAAAGAGTTTATGCCGCTGCCATCACCAGCAGTATAGGTTCCACTCCAAACATACAGGTGTTTTGTGATATCATCGGGCCGAAAATCGTCTTTTATTTTACCTTCCATCTCAGCACTTTCTGCTTCGCCGGTAATAATGGGTACGAATTCGGTGGCATCAGCCCAATTAAATGTAGCGTTACCATCATTGTCAAGAGCCTTTGTCACAGTTTGTGCATTGGCCGTCATCGTTGCCATGGCAAAGATGGCCCCCAGTAATGTAATTTTTTTCATCATTGTAAATTTTAATTAATTATAAAAGTTAGTAAAGGGGAGTGGTCTTATCAGCACTCCAATTGTTCGCATTTCTATTCGAGAAAAATAATTGTGCAAAACAAAAAATATTTAATAGTTTGGATTTTGCGCTATTCCACTTAACTCCACTTCCTTGGATGGAATGGGGAACAATTCATTTTTCCCTTTTTGGAATGTCCCGTATTCGGCTTGGGCTTCAGAACTCTCTCCTTTTATATAATGATCCATGGTTTCTTTCGCAATTCCCCATCGGCATAGATCAAACCATCGATGTCCTTCCATTGCCAATTCAACGCGGCGTTCGTGTCTGATTGCCATACGCAGGTCATCTTGATTAAAACTGAAAGTTTTTGTAACTCCCTGAATTGTTGCCGTATAGGGAAATATTGGAAGTTTTACCCGTTTACGGACGGTATTGAGTGCGTTTTGGGCTGCAGCCAAGTCGTTAAGCTCACAACATGCTTCGGCATACATTAAAAGAACATCAGCATACCTTATTTGTTTATTGTTTAAAGGACCGCGACTGTCGTGCGTAAGATGATAAATACCTTCGTTTGTTTCTGTATACAATGCGTATTTACGATTACAATATCTGTCTTCAAGATATATTTCCTGAGCCGGTGTTTCTATTTGGTCATCAGTGGGTGCTAATATTGTTGAATCGCGTCTTGGGTCACCCGTTTCAAACTCATTATAAAGATTTTGTGTAGGTTTGTCAAACCCCCATCCCGCTTGTCCGAAAGCGTTCGACCTGCTGCGTTGCAGAATGGTGGTAAAGGTTCCTCTGGTAAATCCTTCGCCCTCACCATAGTCGGATGTGGGGTCTTCAACATATTGAATTTCAAATACCGACTCTTTATCATTTTCGCCCGATAACCTGAAATTGGTAAAATAGTCGCTGTCCAGGTCGTATTGTGAACTCGCCATGATTTTCTCACCCCATTTCTTTCCCTCTTTATAAGCATTTTGTGCCTCTGTGGTATTACCATCCTGTGCCAGAAAACCGGCCCTGTACAGATTTACTTTTAGCAGCATGGCGTCTGCCGAACCCTTTGTGGCTCTGCCCAAATCGGTTACATTATAGGTACTTTTCTCCCAAAGCAAAGAATCAGCCTTTTGCAGATCGGCAAGAATAAACTTAAAGGTATCGTCTCTTGAAACACGCGTTTGCGCCCATTTTGACGAACTGTCTATCACGTCGTTGATAAGCGGCATGCCTCCAAAAACACGTAAAAGACGAAAATAATAATAGGCGCGTAGAAAGTGAGCCTCACCAAGAAACCTGTCACGTTTAGCCACTTCTGAAGCCGAATTCTCATCTATCTTCGTCACGGGTATTTCCATCAGTGCCAAATTGGCGCGGCTTATGCCCTGCCATTGCGCCCGGTAATACTCTAATACCAACTGGTTGTTTGTGTTCATTTTGAAATTATCCATATCGTAAGCGTCACCGCCGTCAGTAACGCTTTGCCCACCTTTCAGCGCATCGTCACTGGCAATGTCTCCGAAATACCATTCCGAATAATAGGTGGTACCAAATTCCCATGCCAAGGGAACATAAGCTGCATTCACCACGTTCTCGGCTGTACTTATGGATGTAAAATACTCATTACGGTTGTTGGTTCCCGGCGTTGCATCTGTGAGCCATTCTTGACAAGAGCTACATGCAGTTAATACGATAGCTGCAATTATATATTGGTTGTATTTTCCTTTCATGATTAAAACTTTCTTTAAATACAATATAACAATTAGAATTTTATATTCATTCCCATCAAGAATGTACGTGCCTGTGGATAATTACCGTAATCCACACCACCACCTATCTCCGGATCATAACCGCTATAAGGCGTAATTGTAAAGACATTGCTCATCTGTACATAAATACGCAGATTCTGAATACCTGATTTTGCTATCATTTTTTTAGGAAAGCTGTATCCTAACTGTGTATTTTTTAATCTCAGATAGGAACCACTTTCAATGAATCTGCTGCTGTTATAAAAGTTTAAGGAGTTTTTGGGATTAGGAATACCGGCCTTTGCGTAATCTGTTATACGTATACCGTTTTCATCATTACTCCAGATGTTAAGCATTTTTTTTGACAAAATACTTTCGGTTCCACTTCCTTCTGTGCGTTCACGCAAAGCGTTATAGATCTTATTTCCACCCACACCCTGGAAGAATAATTGTAAATCTACACCTTTCCAATCGACACTTAAATTGAGTCCGTAAGTAATTTTTGGAAAGTTGTTCCCTAATTTTTCTTTGTCGGCATCCGTTATCATTCCGTCTCCGTTGAGATCTTCATAAATGGCATCTCCTGCTGTATACGGATTTGTGGATCCGTTGGCTGCATATCCAAACATGGCTTTATCTGCTTCTTGCTTTGTTTGGTAAACGCCTTTATATTTGTATCCCCAGAATGTAAATAAGGGTAAGCCTTCATCACTTAGTACCCGGTCACCGTAAACAGGAGATCCTCCATTTAAAGAAGTAAGCTTGTTGCTGATAAAAGACAGGTTGGCGTCTGCCGAATAGTGAACATTACCTATTTGGTTTCGGTGCCCCAATGTTATTTCCAAACCGGAATTGCGCACTGTCCCGACATTACTTTGGGCATCGTACCGGTTGCCAATCCAAGCCGGTCCTTTTACCCAAAGCAGCATATCTTTGGTATTACGAATAAAGCCGTCTATTGTGAGAGAAAGCAACCCATTATACAAGGATGCATCAATACCTGCATTCCATGTTTCGGTACGTTCCCATTTGCCGCCTTGGTTAACATAAGTAAGAATGGTAGCTCCATTAGCAATTGTTCCATTAAAGGGGTATCCAACAAAAGTAGGTCCTGTTGTATATATTGTTTGGTTGAAAGCATCATTGCCTATTTTATCATTACCGATCTGTCCCCATCCCAAACGCAGTTTTAAGAAATCAAGATTTCGAACATTTTTCATCCATGGCTCTTCGCTTACACGCCATGCTGTCGCGATGGAAGGAAAGTACCCCCATGTGTTTTCAGGAAATTTGTTGCTGCCATCGGCACGGAAGTTAAGTGTAAGCAGATAGCGGTCAAGCAAGGAGTAATGTGCACGTCCCAAGAAAGACAATCTGCGTGCCCGACTCACGCCGTCGCTGGCCGGATTGGTGTTATCCTCAGTGGTTTGATTGAGATACCAGTTTTTCTCGGCCGCGTTCAGGATGCTCGATCCAGAACCGCCTATTGTATAATAATTGTACTCCTCGGTGGTTTGTCCTGCCATCAAACTGAGTTGTTGGTCTTTATTGATATGAAGATTGTAGTTCAAAATGTTCTCCCAGGTAAAGGTAGCGTAATGTGTCATGGAGCGAGCCAAATAGTTTTTGTCAAGAATATCCTTCACACTTACATCGTGATCTTCTTTAAACAAACGATATTTTTGGCTCACATCGTCATAACTGAAATCGGTTCGATAAGTAAAACCTTTAAAAAGTTTAAACTCCAGGTATATGTCACCAATCCATCTGTCGGTTTCATCCTTTGGGTGGGTAGTGTATACCATGCTGTAAGGGTTTACCGCGTTTTTAAAGTTTGAGGGTGCAGAGTACTTTCCACTCATATCGGCTCCTTTTGAGTTTACGGTACCTTGTTCATAATAAGGTGTGTCCCATGGAGCCATGGCCAGTGCTGCCGATATCACGGAAGCACCTGCCGATGCATTGTTGTTCATGGCATTGCGGGAATTACCGGCAACATACGACAGGTTTTCGCCTACCTTCAGCCAAGGCTTTACTTGAAAAGAGGTGTTGGCACGTAGTGTAAGGCGTTCGTAATGAGACCCGATAATGGTTCCGTCCTGATTGAAATACCCTGCGCTAAACGAATAATTGGCCACGTCTGTTCCGCCGTCTAAGGCAACATGATAGTTCTGTATGGCTGCGTTAGACACAAAAACCTTGTCCTGCCAGTTGGTGTTAATTTGTGAATAATCTCTGCCCGTTGGATTTTTAGCAGTTTGCGCCACGGCAAAGTGATAGTCTGTACCCATTTTATAACGCTGCAGCCACTCGTTAAAACCGCTCTTGTTGTAATAATTTTGTTCGCTATTGGGTGCATTTATGGCCAAATAGGTATTTACAAAATCGTCTTTGCCCAGAAGATCAAGTTCTTTCCAACGATTCTGCCATCCGTAATACATATCAAAAGACACATTACTGCGCCCCTTATCCCCTTTTCTTGTTGTGATAAGGATAACGCCATTGGCTCCACGACTTCCGTAAATGGCAGTGGCAGAAGCGTCTTTCAATATCTCTGTAGACTCTATGTCGTTGGGGCTTACAAAAGAAATATCATCGGTTATGACACCGTCTACCACATAGATAGGAGCCGAATTGTTAACCGTCCCAATTCCCCGTATACGCACTTCTGCAGCCGCTCCCGGTTGACCGCTGCTTGCGTTTACAGTTACTCCGGCAGCGCGTCCTTGTAAGGCCTGGTCTACATTGGCAGCGGGAGTCTTCTTCAAGTTATCGGCACTGACAACTGTCACAGAACCTGTAAGATCGCCCTTTTTCATGGTACCATAGCCAATGGCTACCACTTCATTAAGAACATTCGCATCATCTTCCAGAACAATATCTATCGTGGCGGAGCCATTAAAACTTCGCGTTACGGTTTTGCAACCGATAGAAGCAAATTCCAGCGTTCCGGCTTTGTGAGAACTTATCCGGTAATGTCCATTGATATCGGTAATGGCAATATTGTCTGTACCAATAATTTTTATTGTAACTCCAGGTAATGGATTACGATCTGTCGCAGAGGTTACAGTGCCTTCAACGTTAATAGTTTGAGCCATTAAAAAGGTCGGTAATAGTAGCAACAACAAAAAGGTAATTTTAAATCTCATATTATTTTTAGGTGTTTAAGTTTGATTTAAGTTTTATGGTAAAAACAGTTTATTTGATCGCAAAGATAGATTCGAATAAAATGCAAAACAAATATTATACTACGCAAAAAACTCACTTTCTCAAATTTTACTTGTGTTATCAAATCTTATAAAGTTTCAAATATCAAACAATTATATGTTTATTACGTACAATAACATAACTCACCCTTTGTTTTATCTTTTTTATTTCTTATATTTGGGACTTGTTAATCACGCTATCATGAATTATAAATTTGTTTTGTTATTTCTAAGTACTGTTTTCTGTCTGTATGGGCGGGCACAATTACCTATCCTTCGTAATTTCTCTACACTTGATTATTCTGGTAGTACCCAGAATTGGGGTGTTTCACAGTATGTGGATGCACGGATGTTTTTTGGAAATAATAGTGGCTTGCTTAGTTTTGATGGTGACAAATGGTCTGTATTCCCTGTTTCAAATTTTACCAATGTAAGATCTGTGTATTGTGATAATACGCAACGTAAAATATATGTCGGTGCAACTGATGAATTGGGATATTTCTACGGTAAAGACACTTCACTTCCCTTGCAATACCACTCTTTGCTCAAATTACTGCCATTGAAAGAGCGTGCTTTTGGAGAAATATGGAAAATTTATCAATTACCTGCTGCTTTGGTCTTTCAGGCAAAAGACAGGGTGATTATATTGCATCGAAAAACAAATAAGGTAAGTGTTTTTTATATTTCTCATGTAATTGAGAACTCATCTGTTATTGGTGATAAACTTTATATATCATGTAAAGAGGCTGTTTATGTATACCGGAATGGTTTATTGAAAACTTTACATGGTGTAAAACCTTTATTGGGAAAATCAATAAGAGGAGTAGTACCTTATAAAAATAGTTTATTGTTTGTTACCGATACAGATGGATTGTACCTCTATGATGGGAGAAAAACCGAACCATGGATATCTGATGTAAGTCAGGCATTAAAGAAGGGCATTGTTTATTGTGCGGCCGCTCATAAGCAATATCTGGCTTTTGGCACTGTCAGGTCGGGTTTAATTGTGAAAAACCTGGAAAATGGACTGAATTATTATGCCAACACCTTGACCGGACTTCAAAATAACACCGTATTATCTATGAGTTTTGACCATTCAGATAATATATGGCTTGGATTGGATAATGGTATTGCATACGTCATGCTTAATATACCATTTCGTAATCTGTTTGGTATTAATAACAATATTGGTACCGGTTATGCGTCTGTAGTTTTTGGTCGCAAATTATATTTAGGAACCAATCAAGGACTGTTTTATGTCTCCTATCCATTGCAAAATGTGGGTTCTCCTCCATCGACACAACGCGTTTCGGGGATATCGGGTCAGATTTGGGGCTTGTGTGATATTCAGGGTACGCTTCTTTGTGGAGCCAATGATGGTGCATTTATCGTTGATGGAAACAGAGTGAATCGTATACAAGGTCTGGAGGGTACATGGGGATTCATTCCATTAATGAATCATCCCGGTTATGTCTTGGCATGTGATTACAAGGGATTGGTACTTTTAAAAAAAGATGGTAATAAATTTATCTTGCAAAACCGGTTCGCAAGTTTAGATGTGTCCAGCAGTGGATTTCTTCAGGATATAGATGGAAGTATTTGGATAAGTCATTGGCAAAGAGGTATTTTCCATTTGTGGTTAAGCACAGACTTGAAAAAAATTACGCGTGTAGAATATTTTCATAAGGGAAATGGTCTTTTGATTGACGATAACAATCTGATCTGTAAAGTTGGCGGACGTGTTTATGTGTCTTCTGCAGATGGTTTCCGCACGTATAATCATGTAACGCATAAGTTGATGAAAAATGAACGTCTGAATAAAGTTTTCAATACATATGGTGTTGCGCTACGTGTGAGAGAAACGTCGACGGGCGATCTTTGGGCCTATAAGCCCGGATTCCTGGCTATTGCACACCGTTGCAAGAATGGCGGTTACCAAATGAAAAAATTCCCGTATATGAATATGGTCAGACAGCTACAGATGAGTCTTGGACACATTGGTTTCCCTGATAATAATCATACGTTGATGAATTATGAAAATGGTTATTATATTGTTGAGAATTATTTTAACGGTACGCATCGGTCAGGTTCTGTGATGATACGTAGCATTTTCAGCACAAATAACCGTGATACCCTGTTGTATGAAAATAATGCGGGAAAATCTCTTAAACAAGTGGCTATCCCCCATCATCAGAATAGTTTGCGTATAGAGTTTGCACTTCCAGAGTATCGCGATCGTAAGGGTGTTGAGTACGCCTGCTATCTTGAAAATTACGATTCCAGATGGAGTGAGCGTATGTTTAAGACAACTAAAGAATATACCCATCTGCCTAAAGGACGCTATGTTTTTCATGTCATGGCGCATGATATAATTACCGGTGCTAATTCTGAAAGTAAGATATCTGTTCAGATACTTCCAGCATGGTATGAAACATGGGTGGCATATTTATCCTATGCGATTCTGATGGCATGTATATTCTATCTTTTTTTGACTTATGTTAAAAGACGTGCCGAACGGAAACTCAGAAGAGTGAAACGTGAGAATGAATGGCAACTGAAAGAGCAACAAAGCCAATTCGAAATTGAAAGGGAGAAGAAAGAAACAGAATTAGTAAAACTACGTAATGAGCAACTTGAAATAGGTATACGTCACAAAACCAGTCAGTTATCCGATTCAACCATAAATCTTGTTAGAAAAAATGATATACTGAAACAGATTGATTTTGATATGGAAGATCTTTCTGAGCGTGTTCGACGAGAGGAAGCTAAGGCTAAGGTCATGGCGAAAATCAATGAAATAAGGCATGGCATCAAAAACAATATGAGTGATGATGATAATTGGAAAAAATTTGAAGAAAATTTTAATTTGGTATATAATAATTTTTCAAAAAAGATGATGTCCAAGTATCCCGATTTAAATAAAGGTGATTTGAAATTATGTATATACTTGAGAATGGGACTGAGTTCCAAAGAAATGGCATCATTACTAAATACAAGTGTTCGCAGTATTGAGACGGCTCGTTATCGGTTGCGTAAAAAACTCGACATAGAATCAGGTGATAGCCTCATGGATTTTATTCAAGTTGTAGATAATTCTAATTCTTAATGGTATGCCAATACTCCTTTACTGAAGACAACTGGTTTCAGCGAATATTTGCCATTACCGTGTGCAAAATAATGGAGGGCTATCGTAATAAAGTTTGGAAAATTAAGATAGATTGATTATTTTTGAAGTCTAAATTGATGCTTATGTACAATCATGCTGTTTACGGCCGACTCATTAGGACTTGTCTTTTTCTTTCGACACCTGCTTGTGCCAAAAGACTATGATGTATGGTATTCAAAACAACGATACACGTATTTGGATTTAACAACAATACAAACCAAAAGGAAAAATCGGATGATTTCAATCCCACTTCCAATGTACTGACCCAAAAAGACGAAAACCGGATACCATGGTTCGGATGCCAAATATGGGGAGAGAATACCGCTACGATCAAACGGGTTTATCAACAGATGTGCCACATATTTTGGCGTTGGTCGGGTGCGACCTGACAAAATTTTGCCAAAAAGATTTCAAAGATTTTATGGAACGTTTGTCTGTAACCTTGGAACCGCAGTAGAAAGGCAGACGACTGATTGATACAAAATATATTAAATCTGATGACCCGTCAAATATGAAATAGTTCATTTTTGATGAACATCATCAATTAACACGTGATAAAATAAATGAAGGATAGCATTCTTATTTTAAGCGGAGGGATGGACTCCGTAACCATGCTCTATCAGTTCAAGGAGAAAATTGCATTGGCATTGACATTTGATTATGGCAGCAACCACAACCACAAAGAGATACCGTTTGCCATTTATCACTGAAAGTTGTTGGGTATCGAACAAATCACCATTCCGCTGTCGTTTATCCACGATTATTTCAAAAGCTCACTGTTAGCAGGCTCGGCCGCCATCCCCGAAGGGCACTATCAAGCCGAGAACATGAAATCTACCGTTGTACCCTTCAGAAACGGCATTATGCTGTCTGTTGCCATTGGACTGGCAGAGACGCGCGGACTGAAACATGTCATGATCGCCAATCACGCAGGCGACCATACCATCTATCCCGATTGCCGACCATCGTTCATTCGTTCCATGTCTGCCGCAGCAGCTGCCGGAACCTTTGTCAGAATTGATATCGTGGCGCCTTTCACCGATATCACGAAGGGCGACATTGCTTTGATTGGCAAGAAATCAGGCATCGATTATACCAAAACATGGTCCTGCTATAAAGGCGGCGAAAAACAATCCTGTTAGTCTGAAGTAGTTGTTATTCAGCGCGTCAGATACTGTAGAGATGGTATCGC
>CALNBT010000090.1 GCA_937874345.1 uncultured Prevotella sp. | reverse complement strand
AGATGCCTTATCATCGGTAGCGGTCCAGCAGGCTACACGGCGGCTATTTATGGAGGTCGTGCCAATATGCAACCCATCTTATATTGCGGAATGCAGAGAGGCGGACAGCTTACTCAAACGACTGATGTTGAGAATTTTCCGGGCTACCCTCAAGGTGTCGACGGCAACCAGATGATGGAAGACCTTAGACAGCAGGCTATGCGCTACGGCGCAGATGTTCGCGACGGCGAAATCGTTAAGGCAGACCTCAGCAAGGCTCCTTATGTGCTGACAACAGACGAAGGACAAGAGATTGAGGCCGAAACGGTAATCATTGCTACTGGAGCAACAGCCAAATATCTGGGACTTGAAGACGAAAAGAAATACAACGGACTCGGTGTCAGCGCATGCGCCACCTGTGACGGATTTTTCTATCGTAACAAAGTGGTGGCAGTAGTCGGTGGTGGCGATACTGCTTGCGAAGAGGCAACCGTTCTGTCCCAGCTCAGCAGCAAGGTATACATGATCGTGCGCAAGCCGTTCTTACGTGCATCTGTCGTCATGAAAGAAAGAGTTGAGAAAAATCCGAAGATCGAAATTCTGTACGAACACAATACAGTTGGCCTGTATGGTGAGAAGTTCCTTGAAGGTGCACACCTTGTAAAGCGTCAGGGCGAACCTGATGAGGAAAGATACGATCTGCCTATCGACGGATTCTTCCTTGGAATTGGTCACAGTCCTAACTCGGGTATCTTCAAAGACTACATCGAAACAGATGCTGTAGGATACATCAAGACCGTTCCAGATACAACAAAGACCTCGGTTCCGGGAGTCTATGCCGCAGGCGATGTTGCCGACAGCGTATACCGTCAGGCCGTAGTTGCAGCAGGAAGCGGTTGCAAGGCAGCTTTGGAAGCAGAACACTATCTGATGTCTATCGGGAAGTAAGCTGACAACATCTACTTCACCCGTTATTCGCATATCTGCTGTAGTAACAAGCGACACCTGTTTTGCTTCACATATCGAAAGTTATCAGAAGCGGTAGAAAGTCTTTTCTATGCCGACACATCATTTTGAAAGAAACAAGTAGAAACGTTCTCTCAAGGACGTTCTACTTGTTTTTTTGTTTATTGCAAATAACCCAACTCTACCCTATCAAGCAAACCCATTGATATCGCCCATCAATATCATTGATAATGCGCTGCAATATACATGCTTTTGCACTTCAATATCGATGGTATTGCCACACATCGCAAGATCTCACAAAAGATCAGTGTAAATAGACCATGTCTTGTTTCGGCATAGCCTCATCAGCAAGCACTACGAATGAATAGCAAGAGCCCGATGCCACTTCTTTTGGAAGTACGGCACCGGGCTCTTGTTATCTTATATGTTCAGCCTGTGTCTAATCGTTGAAACCAGCCGTGATTTCACAAATTTTTACGATAACACTGACAGCCTTTTCCATTACCTGAATAGAAACAAATTCATATGGTCCATGGAAGTTAACACCACCTGCAAAGATGTTTGGACATGGCAAGCCTTTAAAACTGAGTTGGGCACCATCGGTACCGCCTCTGATAGGCTCTACCTTAGGCGCTACGCCACACTCTTGCATGGCCTGAAGAACGATGTCTATCACATGGATGTTGGGATCAATCTTTTCCTTCATGTTGTAATATTGATCCTTCATGTCAACCGTTACCGTACCATTACCGTACTTTTCGTTCATTGCTTGAACACAGTGCTCGATAAAATCTTTTCTGTCTTCAAACTTTTCACGGTCATGGTCTCTGATCAGATAACTGAGTGTTGCCTCTTCGGTTTTACTATTCATGCCAAGCAAATGATAAAACCCCTGATAGCCTTCTGTGGTCTCTGGTAATTCGTTTTCAGGAATCATGGCGTTGAATTCACAGGCCAAGCGACTGGCGTTGACCATCTTTCCTTTTGCATATCCTGTGTGAACGCTGACACCTTTGATGTGTATTTTGGCACCTGCCGCATTGAAGTTTTCATATTCCAAGTTACCCAGATCACCGCCATCCATGGTATAAGCCCATTCGCATCCGAACTTTTCGACATCAAAATGATGGGCTCCCATGCCAATTTCCTCATCCGGATTAAATCCTATGCGGATATCACCATGTTCAATTTCAGGATGATCGCGCAGATAACACATACTTTGAACAATCTCTGCGATTCCGGCTTTGTCGTCAGCTCCCAAGAGTGTATGGCCATCTGTCACAATCAAGTCTTCACCAACATGCGCTTTCAACTCTGGAAACTTTTCGGGCGAAGAAATAATGCCTTTCGACAATACAATATCTTTCCCATCATAGTTCTCCACAATACGAGCTTTGATATTGGCTCCGCTTGCATCGGTACTGGTATCGTAATGCGAAATAAAACCGATCGTCGGAATTTCTTTTTTGGTATTGGCCTTCAACGTAGCATAGATGTAGCCCATGTCATCCATTTCCACATCCGATAAACCTTCTTGTTCAAGCTCCTCTTTCAGGTACTTGGCAAAAATTAATTGTTTTAAAGTACTGGGTACTGTCTCTGAATCTTCAGCCGATTGCGTATCAAATTTGGTATAATTGATAAATCTTTCAGTAATGTTCATATGGGTTGTTTTTCAGATTGTTATTTCAAATTGGGAAATTTACAATCAACATGATTGTGGTGACCTCGATGGGATTCAAACCCATGACCTTCAGAACCGGAATCTGACGCTCTATTCAGCTAAGCTACGAGGCCTATAGCAAATACAAAATTATACAAAATAATTGGTTCCTCCAAAAAAGGCATCGGAAATTATATTTTTATTAGGGACGATTGATACAAACAGTCATTCCTTTATATATTGTGGCCTACATGCGAACAAATACATATTCGATATGTCTTGAAGTATAAATTATTGTTTATTTTAAAACAAATAGACACGAATAACAAAAAATATCTTTCATTTTGTACAAAATTTAGCCAATATCTTTTGCACGATATAATTATTTCATTATCTTTGCAAGCAAACATATAATTTGTATTTTTTCAAACAAGAAACTGAACAAAAAAAGAATTGACATGAGTAAGTTAATGAAGCCAATAGATTACACCGCTCTGCTAGATATGAAGCAGACAGAACAGGGTATCAAACAGATAAAAGATTTCTTCCAGCAGAATTTATCTACTGAGCTGAAACTGCGCAGAGTCACCGCTCCTCTATTCGTCTTGAAGGGACTGGGCATCAATGATGACCTGAATGGTGTAGAACGGGCCGTAACATTCCCCATCAAAGATTTGGGTGACGCAAAAGCAGAAGTGGTTCATTCTTTGGCAAAATGGAAGAGATTGACGCTTGCAGAATACAATATAGAAACCGGTCATGGCGTATATACCGACATGAACGCCATTCGTGCTGACGAGGAAATGGATAACCTTCATTCGCTGTATGTTGACCAATGGGACTGGGAAGCTGTCATCACACGTGAGCAACGTACTGTCGCATTTCTAAAGAATGTGGTAGAAAGAATTTATGCTGCCATCCTCAGAACAGAATATCTTACTTGCGAGACATTTCCTGTGTTGAAACCTTTCCTCCCAGAAAAGATTCATTTCGTTCATAGCGAAGATCTGTTGCAACAATATCCAGACCTTTCTCCCAAAGAACGCGAAGACGAAGTATGTAAAAAATACGGCGCAGTGTTCATCATGGGTATCGGAAACAAATTAAGCAATGGCGAGAAACACGACGGCCGTGCTCCTGATTATGACGATTGGACAACCATTAGCGAGGAAGGAAAACCCGGTTTGAACGGAGACATATTGGTATGGTATCCCATTTTAAACCATTCATTAGAAATTTCTTCAATGGGCATTCGTGTCGATAAGGAGAGTTTGCTCAAGCAATTGAAGCTTGAAGGAAAGGAAGATCGTCAAAAACTATATTTCCATCAGCAACTGCTGAACGACAAACTACCTTTGAGCATCGGTGGTGGTATCGG
>CALNBT010000089.1 GCA_937874345.1 uncultured Prevotella sp. | reverse complement strand
CAAACTTTTAAAGCTATTTTTTTGAAATCCGTCGGATTTCTAGTATCTTTGCATCATACAGACAGAAATCGACTGCTCAAACGAACATCCGATGTACAAGAAGAATTTACATCAATAGATTATTATTAAAAGCAAAACAAGAATGGAAAAAGTAGTTAGCGGAATAAGACCAACCGGATATTTACATTTAGGCAATTATTTCGGGGCAATTAAAAGCTTCGTGGAAATGCAAAACAATTATGATTGTATGTTTTTTATCGCCGATTGGCATTCTTTAACCACACGTCCCAAACCTGAGGATATTCAGAATAGTTCAAGAATAGTTCTGGCAGAATATCTTGCTTGTGGCATTGATCCACAAAAAGCTCCTATTTATATTCAGAGTGATGTTAGAGAGACCGTTGAATTATATCTCTACCTCAATATGAACACATATATTGGCGAACTAGGGCGAGTTACAACATTCAAGGAAAAAGCCAGGAAACAACCTGATAATGTTAACGCAGGCCTATTTACCTATCCAACATTGATGGCTGCAGATATTCTTCAACACCGTGCTAAGAAGGTTCCTGTGGGAAAAGACCAAGAGCAGAATATGGAGATGGCAAGAAAATGTGCTGCCAGATTCAATCGAATTTATGATGTTGATTTCTTTCCAGAACCAGAAAGTTTCTATTTTAATTCAAAGGCGCTGAAAGTTCCAGGGTTGGACGGATCAGGAAAGATGGGCAAGAGCGAAGGTAATTGCATTTATCTCCACGACGACGAAAAGACAATTTCCAAGAAAGTAATGAAGGCTGTTACCGATTCGGGACCTCAAGGTCTCAATTCCGAGAAACCAGAAGTAATAGAAAATTTGTTTACGTTTTTGAAATTAGTCTCTACAACTGATTCCTATGACTATTTCAATGACAAATGGAATGATGGCACTATCCGGTATGGGGATCTTAAAAAACAGATTGCTGCAGATATCAATACAGCCGTATCCCCTATCCGCGACCGTATCAATGAATATGTTTCCAACAGAGAATTACTTGACAAGATCGCTAAAGAAGGGGCCGACAGAGCTCGTGAAAGTGCAAGTAAAACATTAAATGAAGTTAGACAGATCATCGGATTCAGAGTTTAACTCAATCTAAGATTATTTCTCCAGTAACGGATAAGGTTTGTCCTTGTTCAACATTCATAGAAATTACGGCATACTAAAGATTTTCTGAATCTCTGTATGCCGTAATTTATTATTTAATTCAAATTCTAGATCTACGAAGATTAACATCATCTCTATCACTTAAAGCAATCATATCATTGCAAATAATAAGATGAATTCATCAAGTGCTACCGTTTAAAACGAATACTGAAAACATAAACATCTTTTTACCAGATTAATTTAAAGATGTTCTCAGACTTATTCCAATTGCATAATGAACTAGCCTTACATCAGGCGACTGGAACAAAAAAAAGAGGTGCTCTGCGAATCAGAGCACCTCTTTTATAAAATAAGATATAAATTATCTTTGTTGTTATTTTATTCAGTTACCTGAACAGTTGCACGACGGTTGAATGAAATTGGAGAAAGTTCATCTACACCACCATTACCCTTTGTTGTAATAGCGTCGCGGCTTACACCCATCTTAACAAGTTCGTTAGCAACAGTCTTAGCACGTTCTTCAGACAACCACTGGTTGTGAGCAGGCTTGCCAGTAGCGCTATCAGCATAACCATTAACCATCAATTTGGTATTGTTATCCTTAGCATACTTAGCAACAGACTCTACGTTAACGAGGTCTTTCTGAGAAGCAATGTTTGTCTTGTTGATATTGAAGAATACAGAAACTGGAGCTTGCACAAACTCTTTTACTGCAGCAGGTGTTTCAGCAGGTTTCTGATTTGCCAACAATTCTTTCAAACGAGCATTTTCTGCATTAGCATCATTAAGCTGAGCATTAAGAGCATCGATTTGAGATTGAGACAATGCTTTGATAGCATCTACATCAGGAACTTTATCCCATGTAGCACGACCCAAATTGAATGTCAAACCAAGTTCGGCATACAAGTTGTTGTCATGAGTTTCCCAACCACGTTGACCATTAGAATAGCCTGTACCACCATCAATGTCAGTCTCCATGCGGTTCCATCCAGCTTCCAAATTCAAAGCAACATGACGGCTCAAACGGAAGGTATTCAAGATACCAACACTCAAGCCAGCTGCATAGGTGTCGTGAGACATAGAACGGCCGATGCCAGCTCCAGCAAATGGAATGAAATTCCAAACGCGATTTTCATTATAACCACAAAGCATATTGCTCAAGTTAAACAATGCCTGTTCGTTCAAAATCCAATATTTGTTGTTATCTCCAACAGGGTTGCCATGAGCATCTGCATAAACAGTTTTACCCCAGATACCTTGCAATTTTGTACGCAATCCTAAACCAGGAGTAAACCATTTACCAATAGCCAAAGCCACACCAGGGTTTGAGCGAAAGCTCTTCAATGGACTAGAAGCCAAATCTTTTCCATGTTCTTCACTAGAATACCATGCATTCCAATCAGCGCCTACTTGTAAGAACCAATTGCTCCAGAATGAGTTCGTTGCAACACTGTACTTCTGTACAGGTTCTGCATCTTGTGCCATAGTCGACGTTGCGATGCCGGCAAAAGCCAAAATAATTAATAATTTTCTCATAACCTTTATTTATTAAACAATCAAATAATTTCTTTTAATGATCTGGTATATCACCCTAATCGTACACAAAGATAATAATAATAATGAAATAAAAACTTTTTAAAGCAAAAAAACACGGAAGATATTGAAAAAAATTAACCTTCAAAGCTTATTACCCTCTAATTTAAGTCTTATTTGTCAAGCATATATTCCATTTCTTGCTGTTTCAAAATAAACAAAATAGCTTTACCGTCAGGAGTGTAATGGCTATTTTCGCAACAGAACAAATTATTGACTAAATCTTCCATTTCATCATTGTTCAAAACCTGTCCAATAGGTATTGCGGCATTTACTGCCATACGATATGCCAAAGAGTGGTGTACTTCATTCATCGCATTGCCCTCATGTTCTTGTGGCGAAACCAGCAAAGAATGAACCAAGTCTGCCATTTTAAGTCCATCAATGCCAGCTGGAACGGACTGAATTGCAAAATCATTCTTGCCCATAGGAGAAAAATCAAAACCCAAAGACTTCAATTCTGGGATGATTTGATCGAAAACAAGACGCTCGGATACTGACAGTTCGATCACTTCGGGAAAAAGGACCTTTTGAGAATACTTCTTCTGTTCATTCAGCTGCCGTAGATATTGTTCATATAAAATACGTATATGTGCACGATGCTGCTCAATTACCATCAATCCTGATTTTACGGCTGTCATGATATACTGCCCCTTGTACTGATAATGAATTGGCGATTTTTCAGAAATAATACTTTCTGTAGACTCTACCGATTTAGTTGTTTGGTCAAAAATGTCTTTATTTTCTGGAACAACATCAACTCCTGCAAAAAGCTTATCCCAATCCTCTACCTGATTTTTTGGAGAATGAATCTGTGGTTGAAAAGGATTATACTGTTTGTCATAATCTATTTCAGGCATGGAAGAGTGGCCAGTATTCGCAGTAAACACGGGAATTTCTGGTTGACCTTCGGTATCGAAATCGATCGCAGGAACATCATTAAATAATCCAATGGCCTCCCTTACTGCTGCAAAGACGATTTGCCAAATCGCTTGTTCGTTTTCAAATTTTATTTCAGTCTTCGTTGGATGGATATTAACATCTATATCTTGAGGATTAATATCAAAATAAATAAAATAGGAAATTTGGTCTCCTTGGTGAACAAGACGTTCAAATGCATTCATAACGGCTTTATGAAAATAAGGATGTTTCATAAACCTACCATTCACAAAAAAATACTGCTGTGTGCCTTTTTTCTTAGCTGACTCTGGTTTACCAACAAAGCCAGAGATTTTACACATAGTGGT
>CALNBT010000088.1 GCA_937874345.1 uncultured Prevotella sp. | reverse complement strand
TATCCGAGCTGTCAGGTGTATACGGTGTGCCAAACATCATTGGCGCTGGTAAGGGCAAAGACAGCGTCTCACAAGGAATTCAGTATATGCAGTCTTACCACTTTGTTGTTCATCCGCGTGTTAAAGGACTGCTTGAAGAATTCAATACCTACGTTTATTCAAAAGACAAGTTCGACAACTGGACGAACACGCCTGAAGACGCGAATAACCATGCCTGCTTAACAGGCGATACATTGGTTGAAACTGTAGATGGTAGCAAGCCAATCAAGAGTTTGGTTGGCAAGTCTGGGGAAGTTTATAGTATTGACACGGATAATGGCGAAATCGTAATTGACGAGTTCAGCAACGTATGCAAGACAAGAGAACATGCAGCTGTGTTCGAAGTCGAGCTTGAAGACGGGCGAACCGTAAAAGCAACAGCCGACCATAAATTCCTGACCAAAAATGGTTGGAAAGAGTTAGAAGATTTAACAGAAGATGATGAGATTATCTCGATTTAATGCGACAAGATACTCTATGCATGGTATAATGTATGCAAGGAGATGATCTTATGGAATCTGTTATTGTTGATGGCTATCGTTTTGTAAAGGATCAACAAAGTGGATATTGGCAATGCAATCAGTTCATCGCAAAGGAAGGAAAGCCTAAGCGATTACACCGTTATGTTTGGGAAAAGTATCACGGAACAATAAAGCCCGGATATGACGTCCACCACATTGACAAAAACAAAGACAACAATGATATTTCCAATTTTGTCTGTCTTTCTTCATATGACCACCAGCATTTACACGGTGTTGAAAAGGTTAAAAACAACCCTGAGTGGTTCGCTGAGTTCCACCAGCGTGGTATTGAAGCGGCTCCCAAGTGGCACGCTTCTGCTGATGGTCATGAGTGGCACATCGAACATTACGAGATGATGAAAGACAAACTGTACGCCAAAAAAGAATTTGTCTGTGAACAATGCGGTAAAACATTCTCAACGCAATCGAACGGACACAATCGTTTTTGTTCCAACGCTTGCAAGTCAAAATGGCGTAGAGATAACCACATTGACGATGTAGAAAGGACGTGTGTAATTTGTGGCACTAAATTCAGCACGAACAAATATTCAAAAAAAGAAACCTGCTCACGAAGTTGCGCCTCAAAGCTCGCGTTTGCCAAAAGGAATAAAGATAAAGTCAGTTAAGTTTGTCGGCTATGAAGACGTTTATGATATGTACGTAAAGAGCCACCATAACTTTGCGGTTAATGGTGGTTTTATTGTGCATAATTGTGATGCATTACGGTATGCGATGGAACCGTTTATGTTCAGAACTGCCGGCCATTACATGAGCAACCAAGAACGTATTCAGACAATCAAAAATCTAGGATTGGGGTGACATG
>CALNBT010000087.1 GCA_937874345.1 uncultured Prevotella sp. | reverse complement strand
GTGGAAGATGAGTGCTTTCCAAAAGAGTGCATTTTGGCTGTCGATAGTGCCAAGTTTGCCGATCGATATGGTGCATTTTGTGCAGCAATATCAGGTAGTTTGTCGGGCCTTGTGCCGACAGCCACATTGCTGACTGCAGTGTTCTGCACAGGCTCATTGACCGTTGCCGGCCTCAAGGTCTGCTGTGCCACATTTGTCTTGGGCGTTTCAGCAGCATGCCACCACAGCAGGGAACCACCAGCCAAGACAATTGCCACAGCAGCGGCAGCCGCCCAGCGGTGCCACATAAGGATCTTTGGTGCCGGATGGAGAACCGTCTTTTGGTCAAGTGCTTTCTCTATGCCGGGCCACAAATCACCGGTCGATGGCTCCTGATAGTCTGCCATGCGCCGTTGTAAGTCTTTAATCCATTTGTCTTGTTTCATATAATGGTTATCCGTCATGATTCTTCATATATTCTTTAATCATCCTGGCCAGCATATTTTTGGCTCTCGAATACTGCGATGCCGAGCTGTTTTCTTTGATGCCCAGCTCAAGGGCAATCTGTTTGTGGCTCATCTGTCCAAAAACATACATATTAAACACTGCACGATAGCCTTCCGGCAGTTGCTGTATCATGTGCAGCATCACATCCATCGGAACCCGTTCGAGATGAACCTCGCCTTCATCCTCTATTTCTGGAACCTCATCGACAAAAATCAGTCGACCATTGCGCCTGAGGTAATTCATCGATTCGTTGGCGACGATACGCATTGCCCAGCCTTTCAACGATCCTTCTCCCCTAAATTCAAATTCATCAATGCGAGAGAAAATCTTGATGAAGCTGTCTTGAAGGACATCATTGACGGCGTCACGATCTGAGATATACCGCAGGCTAACTGTTGTGGCATACCCTTTTAAGCATTCGTACAACCGGTGCATCGCGTTCCGGTCGCCTTCTTTGATATCATTTAATAGTCCTTGCTCAGACTCCACCTGTCTGGATTTTCTTTGTCGAGTTAAATTGAATGTTCAGTCCCGGATTAAATTTAACCACTGTCACGTCATCAACTTTCACTTCGTTGACGATAAACAATGCCACCAAGGCATCTGTCTGTTTGTCGTACACGGCTACCGCACCGTTTGGATCCATCACCAATTGAACAAGATGTTCCTTGTTATTGGCCAGAATCTTGAACGAATAATTATCGGCTGAAATGTTAAAATACAACGATCCGGCCGAAAAACCAATCTTGCGGTAATGCACTCGATAGGCATCTGCCTTGTCGATGGTAATCTGATGGGTACCAAGATTGGCGGCTACCGCTTGTTCAATCGTCTTAAACCAGGGCAATGATGAGAATACCTGCTGGTCGCCCATCTGCACACTCGCTTCACCTATCCGTTCTGCGTCGGTTGTCCAAAAGCCCTCAAAACAGCCATAATATTCGGTTGTCAGATCGTTGCGGAGGGTCATCCCCTCGTCAAGGTAGCCATCGTCTTTTGTCGTGCAACCGGCAAGCAGCAATGCCCATAATATCAACAACGTGTAATGTTTCATTTTTTCTGTTCTTTCAAACCTCTCTGACAGAGAATATCACTTTAACTCAACGTAAGATGTAAGGTGTTTGGCAAAAGAACCGACAGCTATCCGTCAACGGCATACATCGTGGGACTTATCGGGATCATCCACAAATTTGCACCTTTATTTACATTCCTACAAGTAAATAACAACAAATTTCAAAAAATCTTGCAGCAAACATGCAAGATTTTACACTCTTGTGTATTATTACAGTAGAAGTGGCGCAAAACAACTACTCGGATCGATGATATATATGTTGAAAAGATCGATTGCTTGTCTTGAGGAGTCCAGAATTAAAACGCCACATACCTTTCAGACTCTGAAGAGCTGGCAATATCTATGAAGATAAGGTCATGATAGGAATTGATACATAGGCAAATTCCTGTGACATTGATTCCTATCAACCTTCTCTCTTCCTACATCCCTAGACATTGGATTCATGTCCAAGGGAACAAATGACCAGAAGAGATGATATGCGAATTTGACGAAAAAAAACCATCAGCAAGATGAAAAATGACAATGAAATTTTCACTACTACTACTCTTCATAGGTGGATTGCTGATAAAAGGTTGCGTTCAAGATAGCAAAAACGATTCCATCTACCAGAAAAGGACTGAAGCCGGACATACCGCCTTCAGGCTTACCGAGAAGACTTTACTTCCCTTTACTGATATCATTGCATATACCCGGATTTTCAGAGAATACGTTCGTCAGACAACACCAGACGGCCGTGACTCCATTGAAACCATGTACCTGTCGAATATTCGCATCGCACCCCATTCACAAGCACTTGGTACCGCTGAGCAGTACCATATGACCGTGAGCGGCGAAGAAGCGGGGCATAACTATGAGATCACCTTCACCAATCCGAGCTCGTCATCCTGGGATGTGTTGGCCGTTGCCTCCCTCAACGAACAAACTACCCGCTATCATCTGTCTATCCGAGACATCGACTCGAAGACATGGACCGTGACCCAAAGCAATTGCGAACGACAGGCACCTGTTCAAGTTTCGGCGACAAGGCAATCTGCATCAGTCACACGTCTTGGACACAAATCCGATGCTGCAAAAACGACATTCAATGTCAAGAACCAGCTTTTCACGATCAACTGGGCCTACGACACGGTTTATCCAAGTTTTAAAATCTCAGGCTCGGGCATCCTTCAGTGCCCCAACGACCCTCATTGTCGTGTTGCCTATCAGATAGAGCAACCCATCGTAGTGAAATCTTTCCCAGGCTTCAAAACCATCCATCAAGCTGGCAGCGACTTCAATTTTGTCAACGGCTTCACCGCGTGGTCATCAGGCACGTTGCGCCTCAAGACCTACGACACCGTCAACCACGCTTTCGACGAATATACTGTAACCCTTCTCGAACAGGATTTAAATATCGCCATGAACCACGTCGAAGAGAAATGGACACGGTGAGAGACACCCCTGAACACCGAAAGAACATATCACAACTTCACGTTTCACCTACCTACAAATTGCTTGGTCTCATTTGCCAAACAAACTGTTTTGTGGTAGGTTCGTCAAGAGGCAAGAAGGCTTTTCTTCTATTTTTATAGCTTAGAACAACGATCATTTGCAACTACGATGTCTTTCTATCAAAAGGATTCTCTTGAATGAGAGACCTTTTATGAAATAGGCATGGAGGCATCCTTGGTTATCTGTTGAAACATTTCAGTCAGCAAAACAATACATCTCAACAATCTACATCAATTCAGGGCGCTAGGCTTCTGGATGGATATGAACCATGCCAAATATCCGAATGCCATTGAATATACAGTATCATATCAGATAATCCGGTTTCCAAAAAGACTGAAAGATAAAAAGATGAAGCGAACGCTGCAGGAAACTTTGTTTTTCACTACCTTTGTATCTCATTTCAAGCTCGAATATCATGAAATACAATAGTCGTTTTGCCATTGGCCTGGCCATACTGGCTGCGATTCTTTACGCCATAAACATTCCCTTCTCAAAGGTTTTATTGAACAGTGCTCCTCCAACAATGATGGCGGCGTTTCTCTATTTGGGCGCGGGCATCGGGATGGGAACAATGATGGTGGCACGCCGTCAATCGAGATTCAAGGGGCGGGAGGCAAATTTGGTCAGGGCGGATTTGCCTTTCGTGGTTGCGATGGTGGTATTGGATATCGCGGCACCCATCCTCTTAATGGTTGGATTGAAACATACCATAGCGGCCAATGTATCGCTGTTGAACAACTTTGAAATCGTTGCTACAGCGCTCATCGCAATGGTCTTCTTTCACGAAAAGGTTGGCAAGACACTTTGGATGGCCATCGGTTTCGTGACATCAGCCTGTATGCTGTTGACGGTTGAAACCGATGGGGCCCTATCCTTCTCGATCGGTTCATTGCTTGTCATCGGAGCAACGGTTTGTTGGGGACTGGAAAACAACTGCACACGACAAATTGCAGACAAAGATCCCATGCAGATTGTCACCATCAAAGGCTTTGGTTCTGGTCTCGGGGCATTCATCATCGCGTTGGCTGTTGGCGAGTCGTTGCCCAATCTCTCAACGTTGCTGCTGATTGCGATGCTGGGATTTGTATCTTACGGTCTCAGTATCTACGTCTATACCTATGCCCAACGGGGTATTGGCGCAGCAAAAACCAGCACCTATTACGCCGTGGCACCTTTCGTAGGAGCCTTGCTTTCTATTGTTTTCCTTGGCGAACAGATCACACCTATCTTCATCGTTGCCCTTGTGTTGATGGGCATCGGGGCATGGCTGGCAACCAAATAACAGCATGGTATCCTAATGGATAGAGGTTGATTATCAAGTAGACCTGCCTTATCATTCTTGAGACAGACGGTCTTGCTGTCCGGACATTCATCAGTTCAGCTTCTTTCCAACAGGAAAAAAACCTCATTTTTATTGTCTTTTCTTCGATAACAATCTTTCTTTAAAATGCCATCTGCATTGTTTTTTTCATTATCTTTGCGAGAAGAGATTCAACCATAAAGCATCACATCATGAAAATATTAATTGCCGGTGGCACCGGATTCATAGGAAAGGCTCTCACAGAATGGTGGGTTGCACTTGGCAACGAGGTGAATGTTCTCAGTCGTGGAAAGCTTGATGATACAAAGGGCGTACATCATTTTGTATGGAATGTCGAACAGGAATTCATCGACCCGAAAGCCTTTGACGGCGTTCAGGCCATCATCAACCTGACTGGTGCAAACATCGGCGAAAGCCGTTGGACGGAAAAAAGAAAACAAGAGATCATCGACAGTCGCGTAAAGCCACTGCAACTGCTGCAGAAAGGCGTTCGTCAATTCGGTCAGAACATCGATGTATTGATTTCCTCTTCGGCCGTAGGCTATTATGGAGCCGTGACGACTGAACAAATTTTCAAGGAGAATGACGCCAACGGAACAGACTTTCTGGCGCAGGTTTGTCAGCAATGGGAAGCTGAAGCACGACGGTTTGAGTTCCTCGTCGACCGTGTTGTCATCCTGCGCAAAGGTGTGGTCATTGCACCGGGTGGTGGAATGATTCAGAAATTAAAGCCACTGGCCAAATGGGGAATCAATGTGTCGATGGGAAACGGACGACAGTATCTGCCCTGGATTTGTATGAACGACCTGCTGGGCATGTACAGTCATATCCTGCAAGACCATCGTTGCGACGGCGTTTACAATGCCGTGAGCAGCGAGCACCTCACGATGAACGAGTTTTCAAAGGCATTCCTCCATAGCTACGGGCGACCGAATCTGTTGCCCAATGTTCCCGGATGGGCCGTTAAAATGATGGTCGGAGAACTGTCAACCATGTTGCTCCAAGGGTCACGTGTCAGCAACGAGAAGATTCAAAGCGATGGATTTTCGTTCCATTGTCCGTCGCTAAAGCAATGCCTGGCTTGGAAAAGCTGATGACTGCTGCTTTCATATCAGCCAAAAAGGAGAAAGAGGTTGCCATGATGCCCCCAATCCATCATCATCAAATACACTTTTTAGGGCTATCAACGACTGAAAATTTTATAGGGACAACCTTAAAAAGTTAATTTTGTGTGCGTCAAATCAGCACGATGCCATCAATAAAATCAAATCAAAGATGAACCATTATATAGAAAATATCATTTCACGTCGTAGCGTAAAGAAATATCAGGATAAGCCGGTACCCATGGAACTGATTGAAGAAATCGTCAAAGCCGGAACGTATGCCCCATCGGGAATGAACAGGCAGTCGGCCATTATTCTGGCTGTCACAAACAAGGAAATGCGCAACCGCATCAGTAAAATCAATCTCGATGTCGTCATCAAGAACCGCTTGCAAACCACATCTGGCCACGGAGACCCGTTCTATGGCGCACCGGTCGTCTTGGTGGTATTGGGTAAGAAAGACATCGGCACAAGAGTGTACGACGGGGCACTGGTGATGGAGAACATGATGCTGGCGGCCAACAGTCTGAGACTGGGCTCGTGCTGGGTTCATCGGGCCAAGGAATCGTTCGAGACCGAAGAAGGCAAACAGATTCTTAGCGACCTGGGTATTACCGAAGCGTACGAAGGCATCGGCAACTGCATCATCGGCTATCCGGCAAAGGATGCCCTCAGACCACAGAAAACCCGCAAAGACCACTACGTTTATTGGATTAAATAACCCCGGCAAACGGTTTTTCAATGCCGGCACCCGGCACCTGCTGTCGCTTTCAACGGTATGCCGGATGGTTATTTTGAAGAATCATCCGTTGCATCGGCAGGTGAAACAAAATCGAAGATATCCATCCATTACCCTTTTCCTATCGGTTGCGGGCATCCTTGTTGTAAAAAAACACATGGTAAACTTTGGCTGTTTGTACAATGTTTTTTATTTTTGCACATATGTTGAATATTTTACAAGAACTGAAACGTAAAGACCATCCAAGGAAACTCGGAGGTCTTGACATCTTTAAATATATCGGTCCGGGACTGCTCGTCACTGTTGGATTTATCGACCCAGGCAACTGGGCCAGCAATTTTGCGGCAGGTTCCGAATTTGGCTACGCACTTTTGTGGGTGGTAACGCTGTCAACCATCATGCTCATTGCCCTTCAGCACAACGTTGCTCACCTGGGTATCGTTACCGGTCTCTGCCTGAGCGAGGCTGCAGAGAAGTACACTCCAAAATGGATTGGTCGACCCATCACCATCAGTGCGGTGCTGGCCAGCATCTCCACCTCGATGGCAGAGATACTGGGGTCGGCCATCGCCTTGCAGATGTTGTTCGGTATTCCCATTGTATGGGGGTCCATCCTCACGGTGGCAGCGGTGGTTATCATGCTGTTTACCAACTCTTACAGACACCTTGAGCGTGCCATTATCGGCTTTGTGTCGATGATAGGACTATCGTTTATCTACGAGCTTTTCCTGGTAAAGATCGATTGGCCGGCAGCAGTTACGGGATGGGTGGTACCAAGTGTTCCCCAAGGCAGTTTGCTGATCATTATGAGTGTGCTGGGTGCCGTGGTGATGCCCCACAACCTTTTTCTGCATTCGGAGGTGATCCAGAGCCGCCAAATTAACACCAAGGGAAAGATAAACATCGAGAAAACACTGAAATACGAATTTGTCGATACCCTTTTCTCCATGATTGTGGGCTGGGCCATCAACAGTGCGATGATTCTCTTGGCAGCCACAACGTTCTTCGAAACGGGTACTCACGTCGAAGAACTGTCGCAGGCACAGTCGCTGCTTATGCCGTTGCTGGGCAACAATGCAGCAAATATCTTTGCCCTGGCCCTGTTGCTGGCCGGTGTGTCGAGCACCATCACCAGCGGAATGGCAGCAGGCAGCATCTTTGCAGGAATGTTTGGTGAGTCGTATAATACCAAGGACACCCACTCTGTAGTGGGCATTCTGATCTCTTTAGGCGTCTCACTACTTGTCATCTTTTTTGTTTCCGACCCATTTAAAGGGCTGATCTATTCGCAGATGATTCTCAGTATCCAACTGCCTTTCACTGTTTTCTTGCAGGTGAGTCTTACTTCGTCCAAGAAAGTCATGGGCATCTATGCCAACAGTCGTTGGAACTCGGCCTTTCTATATTCTTTAGCCGTCGTCGTAACTTTCCTCAACATCTGGCTGCTCATCGAA
>CALNBT010000086.1 GCA_937874345.1 uncultured Prevotella sp. | reverse complement strand
TGGATGACTGAAGATGCTAAATATCCAAAGGGACATCCTCAATTGGCTCAGGTTGCCATTCAGCAAGGAAGGTTGTTGGGTAAGAATATCAAGAGAATGGAAGCAGGTAAGAAGTTGGTACCTTTCCATTATAAGGATTTGGGTTCGATGGCAACCATTGGACGAAATAAGGCTGTCGCAGAATTCAAGACAGGTAAGACACAGGGGTTCTTTGCGTGGGTTTTGTGGCTCATCGTGCATCTCCGCTCCATTTTGGGCATAAGAAATAAGATGGTAGTACTCCTTAACTGGATATGGAATTATGCTAACTATAAGCAGTCGCTTCGACTGATTTTCAATACCGGAAAACCTAAACAGCTTTAGGAGAATATAGCCAGGTTGATTGTTTATCTTTTAAGTAAATTTTCGATCACATCCTTGCGTAAATAAAAAAAACATTCTATATTTGTAATATTAACATGATATAATCATTAATTTATAGGAGATTTACATTATGACAAAACTTAAAGAAGTTTATAAATGCGCTGTATGCGGTAATATCGTTGAAGTAGTTAATGCTGCAGGTGGAACGCTTTCTTGTTGTGGCCAGCCAATGGACTTGTTATCTGAGAATTCAACAGATGCTGCTACTGAGAAGCATGTTCCTGTGGTTGAGAAGATAGAGGGTGGTTATCGTGTTCAAGTTGGCTCTGTTGAACACCCAATGACCGATGCACATTATATCCAATGGATCGAATTGATTACAGAAAATGACGTCTTGAGAAAATTCTTGACTCCATCTGATAAACCTGTTGCAGAGTTCAAGACAGACGCAGAGAATGTATATGCACGGGCATACTGCAATCTACACGGTTTGTGGAAATCTTAAGAAAGATTAGTTAAGATTTGGATTCTTACCCTGAAAAGGTATTTTTTGGGGATGATAAGAAAATAACATATGTAATCACTGTACAAGGGATTGTGCAGTGATTTATTTATTGCTATCGACAGTTGATTGCTCAATGGCCGGAATACGACCATTTGTTGCATAAAAAAAGAGAGTAACATACATTACTCTCTTTTTATTATTTTGCTTGATAGAATTATGCTTCTGCAGGAGCTTGTTCTTCTGTTGCGGGAATATCAGCATCCGTTGTCTCAGCTTCAGCTTGTTCTGCCAATGCTGTTGCCTTTTTCTCTGCGACCTTTTTTGCAATTTCGGCATTGATTTTCTTCTCTGCTTCCAATTCTTTAGCAATCGCGTCTTTCTTTGCCTGTGCTTCATTTGCAGCTAATGACTGCAAACCTTTTACTTTGTCTTGTTTCCAAGCGTCAAATTTAGATTGACAAGAAGCCTCGTCAAATGCTCCCTTCTTAACTCCACCACGCAAGTGTTTCATTAAATACACACCTTCACGTTTAAGGATGTTACGTACTGTGTCGGTAGGTTGAGCACCTACTTCAAGCCAATAAAGCGCTTTGTCGAAATTCAAATCTACAGTTGCAGGGTTCGTATTTGGGTTATACGTTCCAATTTTCTCCGTAAATTTACCATCACGTGGTGCTCTTACGTCAGCGATGACGATGCTATAAAATGCATAGCCTTTACGTCCGCCACGTTGCAATCTGATTTTTGTTGCCATTTTTAATTTATAATTTAATAGGTTTGAATGAATGCCATCATCTCGTGATAGCGGGTGCAAAGTTACAATAAAAGTTAAAGGTGGCGAAATTTTTGCGGTTAGAATTCTTACTGGTTAGTTAATATTAACAAAACTGAAGAATAAAATAGCCATTACGCATTGAATTGAATACCAATGCACAATGGCTACGATAATTTATTAGGAGTAACGATTTACATCACACCGTCTTCACGTAATTTCTTTTGCCATTTCCAAGCTGAGGCTAATACTTCATCGATTGGAGTATCTGCTTTCCATCCCAAAACTTTGTTGGCTTTATCCACATTTCCCCAAACTTGTTCGATATCTCCTTCACGGCGTGGTCCATATCTCCAATTTAGTTTTACACCCGTGACTTTTTCAAATCCCTCAATGATTTCAAGGGTAGATTCACCGTGTCCTGTTCCAATATTGAAATATTCAAGTTTGCTTGCATCTTGTTTCAAAACATGTTTCATAGCAGCAACATGTGCTTTGGCCAAGTCAACAACATAAATGTAATCGCGTATGCAGGTTCCATCAGGGGTGTTGTAGTCGTTTCCAAAAATAATAAGCTCCTTGCGAAGCCCCATCGCTGTTTGGGTAACATACGGAATCAGGTTGTTCGGAACACCATTTGGCAATTCACCAATGAAAGCAGACGGATGAGCACCGATGGGATTAAAATATCGTAGAATGATACTTTTGATATCAGCGCCGCTATGAATATAATCTCTGATAATCTCTTCATTAATTTGTTTGGTGTTTCCGTATGGAGACAATGCCGTTTGAATAGGAGCACTCTCTGTTACTGGGAGATTCTCTTCGCTTGGCTGCCCGTAAACTGTGCAGCTACTTGAAAAAATAATTCCTTTAACACCATATTGTGGCATTAACTGCAGCAAATTAATCAAAGAAGTGATGTTGTTGCGATAATAGAGCAAAGGTTTTTCTACACTTTCTCCAACGGCTTTGGAAGCAGCAAAGTGGATAATGCCTTCGATATCCTTATGTTTTTTGAACAGAGATTCAGTTTCTTCAAAGTTACAAAGGTCTATTTGTTCGAAACTTGGGCGGATTCCTGTAATTTTCTCTATTCCGTCAAGCACCTCTATTTTAGAGTTTGAAAGATTATCAGCAATAACTACTTCGTAGCCCGCTTGCTGTAGCTCTACAGTTGTATGTGAACCAATGAATCCGGTTCCGCCAGTTACAAGAATTTTCTGTTTCATGATGATCTAATTCTTAATAAAAATGTTGTTGTCTTTTCTATTGCAAAGTTACATTATTTATTCTATTCTCAAGTCCTAATAGTCGATAAAAGAATGATTAAATGTGTCGCTTGATATCCGAACTTGCATTTTTGAAAGGTATATATTAATTATTTACAGTAGATCATTACATATCTAACAAAAAAAACATGGCCAGACAAAATCTGACCATGTGGAGAGAATGTTGTTAATCTTCAATTATTCTAATTTCAAACTCTTTTTGATAGCAGCAATTTTCTTACTGCCTTCTGTATCACAGTGATCGTAATCGTGCGGATTATTCATCGTTCCTTTTACTTCAAGATAGAATTTTATTTTTGGTTCTGTACCAGAAGGTCTGACACTAATCTTGGTACCATCTTCACAGAACCATTGCAATACGTTGCTAGTATCTGGCATGTCCAATTTGGTTATATGGCCATTGATGTCTTTTTGCTCCAATGACTGATAGTCTTTCCATAAAACAACTTTCGAACCTCCCAAATCGATAGGTGGATTGTTCCTGAAATTTTCCATCATTGCTTTGATTTCCTCAGCACCTGTCTTTCCTGGTCTAACCACGTTAATGGTAAATTCCTTAGAAAAACCATATTCCATGTATATGTCCATGAGTAAGTCGTAGAGTGATTTGCCTTGATTTTTAGCGTAGGCGCAAATCTCGGCCAAAAGACATACCGCACTAACTGCGTCTTTATCGCGAACAAAATCTTCTGCCATAAATCCATAGCTTTCTTCCCCACCACCAATGTATTGTTTCTCACCTTCAGAAATCCTGATTTCACGGGCAATCCACTTGAATCCAGTATAACAATCACGCATCTCGATTTTGTTTTTGTCGGCAATCTTCTTGATAACTTCTGTTGTAACAATTGTCTTGACGATGAAATCGGTAGGTTTCAACAACCCCATATTCTTTCGGTTTGTGATGATATAATATAAGAATATTAGGCAGGTTTGGTTACCATTAATCAATATCCATTCCCCCTTATTATTCTTGCAAGCCATACCAACACGGTCTGCATCTGGATCACTTGCCATCACAATATCTGCATCCAGTTCTTTAGCATCGCGCAATGCGAGGGTCAAGGCTTCACCATTTTCTGGATTTGGAGAAACAACAGTTGAGAAATTTCCATCTTTAACCATTTGTTCTTCAACGCAATGAATGTTATCAAATCCCCATAATTTAAGTGACTGAGGAATCAATGTCATTCCTGTTCCATGCAGTGGGGTATAAACGATTTTCAAATTGTGTTGTTGTTTTATGGCTTCAGTGTCAATACTAAGCGTCTTTACCTTTTCTAGATAAATAGTGTCAATGTCTTCTCCAATAGCTTGAATCAAATCTTTATTACCTGCAAATTTGACATCTTCAATGCGTACTTTGTTTACTTCTTCAATAATCCCTATATCGTGTGGAGCAAGAACTTGGGCACCATCTTCCCAATAAGCTTTGTAACCATTGTATTCTTTCGGGTTATGGCTAGCCGTGATATTTACACCTGCTTGACAACCCAAGTGCCTGATTGCGAACGAACATTCTGGAGTTGGCCGCATATCATCGAAAAGATAGGCTTTAATTCCGTTAGCCGAGAAGATCTCCGCAACACTTTCGGCAAATTTCCGGCTATTGTTACGACAATCATGACAAACAACAACAGAGATGTCTTTTCGATTGCTAAAGTTCTTCTTCAGATAATTGGCAAAACCTTGAGTTGCCATCCCTACAGTATAGATGTTCATACGATTGCTACCAGCCCCCATGATACCGCGAAGTCCCCCAGTACCAAATTCAAGATCTTTATAGAAAGATTCTATCAATCCAGTTTTATCCTCTGCTTCAAGCATCGCTTTTACTTCTTTCTGGGTCTCTGCGTCAAAGGACGGAGACAACCATTGCTGTGCTCTTTCTACACACTGGGCAATCAGTTCTGTGTTTTGTGCCATGTAATATATAGTTTTAATGGATTTATAACGCAAAGATAGTAATTATAAACGAAAATTTTCAAGCCTTTAAATTATTTTGTACATTTGCACAAATTATAATCTAGATTAATTTCAGTTGGATTGACGGTTATATAAATAATGTCGTAGAGAATGTATTACAAAGGATTTATTATTGCTGCAGCTACGTTTTTGATCATAGGACTATTTCATCCTATTGTAATCAAGACAGAATACCGATGGGGAATACGTCCTTGGTGGATATTCTTGATGGTTGGCGTAATCACAATCGCGGGCTCTTTATTAGTGGAAAATGTTATGTTGTCCGCTTTGTTGGGCGTATTCGGAGCATCTTCACTGTGGTCGATAGGCGAATTGTTTTCTCAAAAGAAACGAGTTGAGAAAGGTTGGTTTCCTATGAATCCAAAACGAGAGCATGAATATCGAACGGAATATGGCAAAAAAAGTTGAGATGAAGATAGATTTAATATTAGTAGGCAAAACTACGGGCAAGCTTTTTGATACAGGAATTCATGATTATGTCGATAGAATTGGACATTACTTACCTTTTGAAATGACCATCATTCCCGAACTTAAGAATACTAAAAACCTAACAGAAGACCAACAAAAGCAACAAGAAGGGGAATTGATCTTAAAAAGAATAGACTCGTCAGATGTTGTTGTCCTTCTTGATGAACATGGAAAGGAATTTAGAAGCATTGAGTTGTCTACATGGTTAGAAAAAAAACAGCAGACTACCCGCAGGCTGGTTTTCGTAATAGGAGGCCCCTATGGCTTTTCTCCGGCCGTATATTCACGTGCCAACGAAAAGATTTCTCTATCAAAACTAACCTTTTCTCATCAAATGGTACGCCTTATTTTTGTAGAGCAGATATACCGAGCTTGTACGATTATCAAAGGAGAACCTTATCATCACGAGTAAAATATTCTCATTCGTATTCATTTCTTGATTGACCATATCCTTTTACCCTTTAAAAAATACCATAGGAGCCTGTGTCGTCAAGAGAGATTCTCTTCGTTATTTACGATGGTATTTGGCTTTTTAAAAAACATGATTTTAACAATTATCCTACTTGATATCTAGATGGTTAGAAATAATATTGAGTAGTAATGGGGTGAATTCAATTCCTCTGAATTTTATGAAAAATAGATAAAGGCTTTCTTCCAACAATCTGTTAATAAAAGGGACATTTTATTTCTTGATATCCTAATAAATGAGGTTCGTATCAAATGGATAAATATTACAATGTAATTAAAATGATTATTTTGTACATAAAAGTTTGATGAATTAATAAAAAATACGATATATTTGCAATTCATGATAATAACTTATTTTTTAATTTTATTAAATTTTATTATTTATGTTAAAGCACTTACGTTTATTGACAGTCATTCTTTTTTTGGCTTTTACACATTTCGCGAATGCTGATACGTATACTCATACATTTTCGGCTGCAGACAGTATCACAGCTAAAACAACAACAACAACGTTATCTGGTATTAATTGGTCCTTTGCTTTCGTTTGGAATAATAAAATTCCTAATATTTATTTTGAAAGCACTGTAGGATATCATATAGGTACAAATGAGAACTCAGCGAAATCAATCAGATTGTCGACGATAGATATACCTGGAATCATTAAGAGTGTTAAAGTAAAAGCTTCAACGAACTTACATGCAAATGATACTTTGTCAGTATTAGTAAATGGAGCATTGTATGGTAAAAATGCCCTTACAACGAATTCAACTTATTACACTTTTACTGGATCTGCAAGTGGCAAAATTGAAATTAATTTTGACCAGCCGCAAACTTCAAAAGCAATGTATATTCAAAGCATAACTGTTGAATATTCAACTATAGAAAAAGTTGCCGCTGGTTTGTCTTATAGCCAAAATAGCTATACTGCCTACATGGGACAAACATTTATTGCACCTATTGTCAATAATCCTAACAATTTGACACCTATTAGTTTTTCGAGTAGTGATCTGACCGCTGCAACAGTGGACCCGAATTCTGGGGACGT
>CALNBT010000085.1 GCA_937874345.1 uncultured Prevotella sp. | reverse complement strand
TGGCGTTGGCCCAAAAAGTAAAAACAGGTGACATAACTCCAGATGAGATTGCTCTTTTAGTTGAATTTACGAAGCAGAATGGAGGAATTTCTTATGCCGAAAATAAGATGCGAGAATTCTATTCTGAAGCGATTTCATTTCTAGATGATTATGTAGTAGACAAAGAAATCAAGTCTGCCTTGACGGCTTATATGGACTTTGTTATACAGCGGAAAAGTTAGAAGAGATACTTGTAAATCCTTATAATAGGGGAGTATACCTTTCGATTGCTGGATATTGATAAATAAAAATGCGGAGGTCATCACTGATAAGTGTGCCTCCGCATTATTTTTTTCTCCTCTTTTAGAAGTTTACTTCTAAGGAATGGGCTGAAATAAACACCAATTTTAGAAGAACTTCACTTCTGTGCCTTCGATTTCACTCAGTAACATGTTGGCTAATCTGCTGGTTCCTAGACGAAACCATTGGTTGGTTAGCCATTTTTCACCAAGAACTTCCTTGACAATGGTGTAATAGATCAAAGCGTCCATCACCGAATTGATACCTCCAGCAGGCTTGAACCCAATCTGAATGCCCGTTTCATCGTAATACTCCTTGATAGCCTGACACATGACATAGGCGGCTTCGGGTGTGGCAGACACCTTTTCTTTACCGGTTGATGTCTTGATGTAATCGGCACCGGCATACATCGATAAAATCGATGCTTTCTTGATATTTGATGCCGTTTTTAAACAACCTGTTTCCAGAATCACCTTCATAGGTGCTTCGCCACAAGCATGTTTCATTTCGCTAATATCGTCACAAACACTCTCATAGTCGCCCATCAGGAACTTTCCTACCGGCAACACAATATCAATCTCTGTAGCGCCATCTTGTACAGCGAGAGCTGTCTCGGCAACCTTCACCTCGATAAGTGCCTGAGACGACGGGAAATTACCCGAAACACACGCTATCTCTACGCCATCAACCTCTAGACTCTCGCTGACAACAGCAGCAAAGCACGGATAGACGCAGATCGTAGCGATATGTGGAAGATCGGGGAACTCGTCATCGAGTTTGTTCACTTTCTCGGTAAATGCCAAGATGCTTTCTTCGGAGTCGGTTGTGCTAAGAGATGTCAGCTCAACACTTCCAAACAGAAATTTCTTGACATCTACTGTATCGTTGGCATGAACTTTCTCTTCAATAATCTTCTTGACAGCCTCGCGAACCTCGTTGTCGTCGATGTCTGTTTTGTATTTTGCCAGTGCTTCTTCGTATTTGTTGCTGGAAGAAATCTGATTCTCGCTAGATTTCCTTGGTTCAATGTTTTGTGTAATTGCCATTGTTATCTTAATTTTGGATTGTTAATATGTCGTGTTTGATCTCTTTTCGTCTTTTTCGACAAGTTCTTTTCGAATTCCTGAGTTAAGTCTACACCGGTTTGATTGGCTAAGCATAACAGAACCCAAAGTACATCTGCCATTTCATCGCCTAGGTTTTTGTTTTCGCCTTCCTTGAAACTCTGGTCGCCATAGGTGCGGGCAACCACACGGGCTAATTCGCCTACTTCTTCGGTTAAGATGGCCATGTTGGTGAGTTCTGAGAAATAGCGTACCCCGTAGGTTTTGATCCATTGATCAACCTGTTGCTGTGCTTCTTTTATTTCCATTATTTTCTTTTTGATTTACTTTCAGAAGCCCTTGGTGGGAGGGGGCTTATGTCAGGGAAGTGTCCAATGTATTTGTTGTTAAACGACACGAATGGATGTGTTTGTCAACGTCTTCTTTGATCGTTTTCGGTTAAATACCCCTGTTTTGCTTATTCTTTGTTTTTGGTATCCATACAGATGGTAACCGGACCGTCGTTAAGCAATTCTACTTTCATATCAGCCCCGAACTCGCCCGTTCCTATATCTTTCCCCAGAGCTTTGGATAAAAGGCTGCAAAAGGCTTCATAGAGTGGGATAGAGACCTCATGCTTGGCAGCATGTATCCAAGATGGTCGATTGCCTTTCTTGTAGGAGGCTAATAAAGTAAACTGGCTCACAACGATGATGTCCCCGTTTACTTCTTCGATAGAGCGGTTCATGACGCCTTTTTCGTCGTCAAAAATGCGTAGCCCCACTACTTTCTTGACCAACCATTCAACATCTCCAGTGGTGTCGTCATCACCAATGCCCAGTAAAATTAGATACCCCTTACCTATGGAAGACTTTATCGTTCCTTCAATTGTCACGGAGGCGTGGGATACTCTTTGAATGATAATTCTCATGATACAAAGATATGGTTTTTTTATGAATGTAGTTGCTTTTTTATATGGAAAACTATACGTTTATTCTTTTGGCCAAGCCTTGCCCTTCTTGAAAGAGTGTTTTGTGCAAGTCCATTGCTTTTGTTGGTCAATATGATATATATTGAGTCGCAAACTCATTGATTTTGTCATTCAATATGGATGATATTGGAAATTACTGTCTTTCTTTTGTTCTTTTTCTTTCCTACCATTAAGTTTTGGTTGAGGTTTCCTTTTCAGGATAAAGCATTTTGTAATTTTAAGAATATACCCCACTGACCAAAACAGGTAAGTGGGGTATTAATAGCTTTTGTAATTCAATGACTAACTGAATATATTACAGTGTTTATTGAAAATTATCTTTTCAGGACCTCTGCCAGGAGTTTAGCTGTATTTCCTTCATAGAACATCACATTACGGATGGGAGAGTGCCGGAAATTGCCATAACGCATGATGTGAATAGCAACAAACTGTTCGTCTTTTGAGATAGCTGTTTCGATACGATAATTGCCGATGGCGCGTTTGATAAAAGAAGGAAGATTTTTTACCCTTTCTTCTATTTCGCTTTCCGGACCATCGATGATTCGTAGAATTTCGTCACCTTCTTCCGCGTTATAAAAATTGATATATACCTGTAAAGGACTGTTTGTTGGCTCGTATACAGCCTTTTCTCCGATGCCTAGAAATCCTTTACTGAATGTTATTTTCGAGTTTTTTGAAATAGCATCAGCCATTTCCATCTTTTTGATATTTGCCATTTTGTTTCTATCTTTTAAAGTGAATGATTGAGGACGACAGATGATTCAATCTGTCTGAATTGTAGGTTGAAAGATAGAAGATGTTTAACAAATAAGGCGCCTCAGCGCAAATACGTAGTAATCGGCAGAGGCATTTCGTGGTATTGCAGTGACAAGAATTTCTTGTCTGTCGTTGGTTCCACGAAGTGGATAGCTATGATGGATGAAATAAAGGGAACTCTTCCCAAAGTATTGCAATGGCGTAAAGTTCCAAGTGGGTTGCAGGCGTTGGGGGCGAGCAGTTCCTGTCTTAAAAGCATAGTTGCTGTCTTCAATGATAGCTTCGTGCTCGCGATTGGTTATACCATTGTTGAAGTGCAGATGGTATTTGTCATTTTGATTGGCAGTTGTCTTGAAATCATCGCTTAAGTATACTTTCAAGTCCTTTACTTGCGTAACAAAGCACCTTTTTGGGGTCGGAATTGCGACCAGCAAAGTGACGAGTAGGAGTATTTTAGCGAAGATATTCATTTTTTGTACTGGAGAGAAACTTGGTTATGGTGTATTTTTTCTTGTCATTGTGAATGCAAATGTAAGGAATGTTTGTTGATTTTGCAAAATAACCGCTTGTGTTTCAAATCTTTTCTTCGGATTTTCGACTTATGGAAATATTATTTTACAAGAGTAAATAGAAAATGTTCGAATAGGCAATACATAAAATTCATTGTTTTTTCCCTTGGAAGTTAGGTTTCACTATATTCGTTTTGCATTTGTATCCCCTTCTCAAAAGAATGAATTTTGCTTTGGAAATATGATTTTCTGGTAAGAAAAAGTTTCTAATTTCATTTTGAAACTGTCTCTTTTGGGGTGGGAGGTTGATTGTATTGAGTTGGAAATTGAGATGCAAGTGCCCTTTTTATGACTTTATTTCTCTTCGGTTTGATGGAAATATTCATAAACAAGTTTGGCTTTACTTGGCCCAATTATTTCTGTAAGTACTTGAATGTCAGCTTCTTTAATCTTTTTCACGGTTCTTAGTTTGGATAAAAGCGTTTGTTGTGTCTGAGAGCCAATACCTTTAATGTCTTCCAGCTGACTATGGAGTGCATGTTTACTGCGTTTGTCCCTGTGAAAGCTAATGGCGTAACGGTGCACTTCGTCTTGTATTCTTGAAAGAAGGTGAAATAGTTCGCTATCTGTCTTTAAACCGATTACTTGTGGAGGAAATCCATATAGAAGTTCGTTGGTTTTGTGTTTGCTGTCTTTCGCTAAACCGGCGATTGGAATTTGCAAGTGTAATTCGTCTTCTATTACTCTTCTCACAATTTCCATTTGTCCTTTACCGCCATCTGTCATGATCAAATCTGGTAGGGGTTGATTTTCTTCTATCAGCCTACTATACCGACGTCGAACAACTTCATGCATGGAAGCGTAATCGTCTGGGCCTGATACCGTTTTGATATTGTATTTCCGGTAGTCTTTTTTAGAGGGTTTCATCCCCTTGAAAACAACACATCCTGCAACCGCATCGGCGCCAGAGATGTTCGAATTGTCGAAACATTCTATATGAAATGGTAGTTTAGGAAGCTTCAGTTTGTCTTGGAGTTCCTTCATCAAACGGGTTTGTTTTTGCTCTGGATTCAACTTTTCAGCCTGTTTCAAACGGTCAAATTTATATTGCTTACCGTTCATTTCAGATAGGTCTAAAAGGTGCTTTTTATCGCCTCTTTGAGGAATAATAAAGGTAGCGTCGTTTAGGGTCCATTCCATCTCAAATGGAACGATAATTTCTTTGGCCTCACTGTTGAACCTCTCCCTGATTTCAGGTATTGCTGAAATCAAAAGATCTTCGTCTGTTTCTGCTAATTTCCTTTTATATTCGAACGTGAAACTTTGGTTGATCGTACCGTTTTTCGCATGCAAATAGTTGATATAAGCATTCTTTTTCAAATCGTCATCTACAATGGTAAACACATCGACATCGCGAATAGTATGGCTGACCACCTCGCTCTTTGCCACAAAATTATCGAGAAGATTGATTTTTTTCTTGATTTCTTCTGCTTCTTCGAATTTCAACTGATCTGCTTTTTCGAGCATGATGTCGTAAAGAATGCCTCTTACTTCACGCGTATTGCCTTTAAGAATCTCTTTCGCCTGCTCTATATTTTGATGGTATTCCTCGTAAGTTTGTCGTCCAATGCATGGAGCTTCGCAGTTATGAATGTGAAATTCAAGGCAGGGTTTGAATTTTTTAAGTCTTATTTCTGTAGCAGTCAGGGGGAGATGACAGGTACGTGGCTTATAAAGCTTTTTGATTAGTTCTAGAAGGGTATACATGGTTGAGACCTGACTGTATGGTCCAAAATAGGTGCCTAGTCTTTTGTTGATTGTTCTAGTCTTGAAAATGCGAGGCAAATATTCGTTTGTGATACAAATACTTGGATAAGTCTTTCCGTCTTTCAATAAGACATTGTAATGCGGATTGTACTTTTTTATCAGGCTGTTTTCTAATAATAGGGCATCCTCTTCCGTATTTACTACGGTATAACTGATGTCCCATACCTTGCTGACTAGAACTTTGGTCTTGAAGCGGTCAACTTCTTTATGAAGATAAGATGAAACGCGCTTTTTAAGATTTTTTGCTTTGCCTACATAAATGATGGTATGAGTTGCGTCATAGAACTGGTAACTTCCTGGCTTCTCTGGCATACTCATCACAATAGTCTTCAGCAATGCTAATCTTTTCTCGTTTTCTTCTTTCTTCATCTCCTGTCTCTCCCTTTGTTAAAGGAATCTTGTAGATTGTTGTTTCATGTGAAACGTTTTGTACCATCCATGATTTTGCCTATTTATTTCTTCAATCAATTGATTTGAAATTGGGTAAAGAGATAAATGTTCAAGTTGCCTTTCAAAAGAGCATGGATGGTATAAACTTGACGTTATTGCGTGTTTTAAATTTGAATTAAGGAGGAAATCTCAATGTCCTTGTCGAAATTGGCTCTTCCGTTTAATCCTTCGTTGATCAATTCGATGATAAAGTTGCAGTATATTTTCTTGGGTTTGAACTTTTTTACCAACTCACATGCTGCCCTCATCGTCCCGCCTGTTGCTAGTAAGTCATCGTGTAGTAGAATGACATCATCTTCATTGATGGCGTCTTTGTGAATTTCGATGGTGTCTATGCCATATTCCTTCGCATAACTTTCTTGAACTGTCTCGCAAGGAAGCTTTCCCGGCTTCCTGCAAAGTACTATACCAGCACCTAACTTTAAGGCTAGGGCAGAAGACATTACAAAACCTCGACTTTCAATTCCAACGATCTTGGTTATGCCTTTGTCTTTATAAAGGTCGTACATTTCATCATTAATTGTTCGTAAACAATCGGGGTTTTTAAATAAAGTGGTTACATCTCTAAAATTAACCCCTTTAATCGGCCAATCTGGAATACATCTAAGGTTGTCCAATAATAATTTGTTATTCATATTCAATAACTTATGTTGTTATATAATTAATAATTGTTTCATGTGAAACATCTCGCTTTCGGACGATGCGATGGATGATTTTTTCGGGGGAAAGGTTATCTTCCCATTAAAATCAGCAAGACATTAATATCGCTAGGAGACACACCTGGGATACGACTTGCCTTAGCCAGTGTCTCTGGATCGATCCGTTCTAACTTCTGTCGTGCCTCAGTAGACAATTCATGCAATTCGCTATACTTGAATCTTCCCTTTATTTTAATATCTTCCAAACGGTGCATTTTATCGGCTACTACTTTCTCTCGTTCGATGTAACCTTTGTATTTTATCTTTATTTCGGCCGCTTCAATAATTTCTTCTTTCCGATTAATTGGGCTATTTATCATCTGTTTGAGACTTGGAATGTATTCTGCTAGTTGTAGAATTGATAACTGCGGCCTTCCAATTAAGTCAGAAATTCTACATCCCATATGTAATGGAGTGGTGCCAAGTTGCGTCAAGCCATCATTAATTTCATTCGGTTTTATCGATGCCTTATCACAAAAGTCGATTACTTTTGCAATCGTGTTTTTCTTTTCCATCCACCAGTCGTAGCGTTCGCGTGATGCCAATCCCAATTCATAAGCTTTTTCGGTTAAACGAGCATCTGCATCATCTTGACGAAGTAGGATGCGATATTCAGCGCGCGAAGTGAACATGCGATACGGTTCATCAACGCCTTTGGTTGTCAGGTCATCGATTAAGACGCCAATATAGCTTTCATCGCGTTTCATGACAAATGGTTCCCCTCCGAAACAGTTGATTGCTGCGTTGACACCTGCAACCAATCCTTGACCTGCTGCCTCTTCATATCCTGTAGTTCCGTTGACTTGTCCAGCGAAAAACAAACCATTCAAAATCTTTGATTCCAACGAATTCTTTAGCTGTGTTGGGTCAAAGTAATCGTATTCTATGGCATATCCCGATCGATATATCTTGGCATCGCGTAGCGCTGGTATCTGATGAAGGGCTTCTAGTTGAACATCCATCGGCATACTTGACGAAAATCCATTAAGGTACATTTCGTTTGTATTCTCACCTTCGGGCTCCAAGAATAACGGATGTTGGTTCTTATCTGGGAAAGTAAATAGTTTTGTTTCGATCGAAGGGCAATATCTTGGGCCTGTGCTTTGAATTTGACCATTGAAAAGGGGAGAGTCATTCAAACTTTTCCTTAATATTTCATGAGCCTCGGGAGTCGTATAAAAAGTCCAACAAGGTAATTGTTGAAGTTTCCTATGTGGACCGCAATAGCTAAATTGATGAAAATCATTCTCGCCTTCCTGTTTCTCCATCATCTCAAAGTGAACAGATCGCGAATCGATTCTGACAGGAGTACCCGTTTTTAGTCTTGAAACCGTAATGCCATGGCGTGAGATACTCTCGCTAAAATGTAAAACAGCCGGTTCTGCACATCGTCCTCCAGGTAGCTGTTGGTTACCAATGTGCATCAAACCGTTTAAAAATGTACCGGCCGTAATAACAATACTCTTTGCGTGGAAGACCACCCCCCAAAGTGTTTTAATGCCAACAGCTTCACCATTTTCAACAATCAGCTCATGTGCTTCATCCTGCCAGATGTCGAGATTATCAGTATGATCGAGTGCAGTGCGCCATTCCCAGATATATTTTCCTCTGTCGCATTGTGCCCGAGGACTCCAAACAGCCGGTCCTTTTCCTTTGTTCAACATTCTGAACTGGATTGCTGTGGCATCTGTTATTAACCCAATCTGGCCACCCAATGCGTCTATTTCGCGCACGATCTGTCCCTTGGCGATGCCACCGATTGCCGGATTGCAGCTCATTTGGGCGATTTTGTTCATGTCCATCGTTATCAGACATGTTTTAGCCCCCAACTTCGCTGAGGCGGTTGCGGCCTCACAGCCGGCATGTCCGCCACCAATCACAATTACATCATATTTGAAATTCATCTTTATAATATTTCCTTTGCTGTCAAACCAGGCGCATTTTTTCCACAACAGACCATAAAAATTAATACCGGTTAGGAAAAATTGCTCAAAGCATGTGTATGGTAATCCTTCCAACGCTCTCTTTATCAGAGCCAACAGGCGCAATATTCTGTATTTGTTAAATACCTGGTTATTATATAATTCTTCGCAAAAGTAAGAAATTTAATAGAATTATTATAGAATAATTTGTGAAAAACAAATAATCGGATGATTACCTTCACCTCTTGGAGAGTTTCGACTCTTACTTCTTATTGCATCAATCATTTTTAAGTTTGAAAAACTTTGTTGTAGCATGTAAACAGTGTTGGCCTTTTCAAATCGATAGACAGAACCGTTATTTTAAGATAAACACATAAGAATAGTATTAGATCTGTCAAAAAAAACTACACTTTTTTTGAACAACCTTTTGTCGTCAATTAGCCATTTCGGTTGCAATTTATTAACCATATCAATCACTTTTGGCACGACTTTTATGGAATGTTGATTCAATCTCCAGGGGATTGGCCCTTGATTTCAATGAAATTGATGTTCAATCTCAATCACTTTGCAGTGCACTTTCCTGAAAAATG
>CALNBT010000084.1 GCA_937874345.1 uncultured Prevotella sp. | reverse complement strand
CTAATTTTATGGGTAGACTTATTGAATTTAAAGAGATTGTAAATGATTAATTACCTTTTTCCCTCTTTGTTCTTTCCACCTTCTAGCACCTTCTAGATTTTCATATCTTATTGATTTATATGTTTTTAGATGTGATATTGATGAAAGATTTATCCACTTTTATCTTTTTTGTTGTTGTTTCATAAATAAAAATATGATATCTTTGCAAAGACAGCCTAAATAGTCTCAAATTATAAATAAAAACGTTAATCCTAAATATTAAAACATGAAACAAAGAAGGTTTTTCTCAATGCTATTGGTATTACTTATGTCATTAGCAGCCTTTGCTCAAAAAACAATCTGTAAAGGTGTTGTTTCGGACAGCGATGGCAATCTTGTAATTGGTGCATCGGTAATTCAGAAAGGTACATCCAATGGAAGTATTACTGATGCCGACGGTCAATTTATTATTTCGGTTGATCCAAATGCGGTGCTTGTATTCTCGTATATCGGTTACAAGACAATTGAAGTACCTGCTTCCAATAACATGAAGGTTGTTTTGGAGAGTGATGCAGCAATCCTAAATGATGTAATTGTTATTGGATATGGAGTTCAGAAAAAAAGTGTTGTCACTGCCGCTATTGCCAAAGTAAGTTCAGAAGATTTACTTGGAAAGATGCCCGTGAGAATGGATAATGCGCTGAAAGGTCTTGCAGCTGGTGTCAATGTGACATCTTCTTCTGGACAACCTGGTGCAGCTCCTAAGATTCGTATTAGAGGAAATGGTACCATTAATGATAGTGATCCTCTATATATCGTAGATGGTATGCCTATAGAAGGTGGGCTTGATTATGTGAATCCAAATGATATTTCCAGCATAGAAGTTCTTAAGGATGCCGCATCTGCAGCAATCTATGGTTCACGTGGAGGAAATGGTGTAATTTTGGTTACGACCAAAAAAGGTAAAGAAGGAAAAACACAAATCAGTTATAACTTCTCACAAGGGTGGCAAAGTGCTTGGCGTAAGAGACAAGTAACAGGTGCTACAGATTATGCCATTCTACAAAATGAAATGTACTTGAATGCCGGTCAAGCACCAAAATATGCAGATCCATATAATTTGGTTGATAGTAATGGACAGCCAATCGTAGGTTTTGGAACTAATTGGCAAGATCTTGTTTTTAATGACAATGCTCCTGTTTCTAACCATGATTTATCAATCAGCGGTGCATCAGAAAAAGTAAATTATTACTTGTCATTAGGATTCTTCAAACAGGATGGTATTGTAGGTGGAAATCATAATCAATCTAATTATGACCGTCTGACACTTCGTAGCAACACAAATTATACTTTGTTTGATCTAACGAAAGAAAGAAATTTCTTAAACAAGTTGAATTTAACGGTGAATGTATCTTATGCTCGTGTCAATTCTACAGCAATTTCTACTAATTCAGAGTTCGGTTCGATCTTAGGTAGTGCTTTGTACCTCGCACCATTGTTGGCTCCTACAGTAACAGATCCAGTTGCTGCACAACAATTGAGAGATAAATTTTCTAGCTATACACTTATAAGTGATGCAAATGGTAATCCTTATACTATACCAGGTGCAAGTGGTACATATAATGAAATGAATAATCCTTTGGCCATGATGCAGATACCTGCAACACAAAATTGGAGTCATAAAATTGTTTCAAATTTCTCTTTTGAATTGGGAATATGGGATCATTTGAAATATCGTTTCACTTATAGCCCTGATATCTCATTCTGGGGAAATGACGGATCAGTCCGATCTTTGTATTATTTATCAGGAAATTCTAGGCAGGAACATACAAGTGCTAGCTCATATAAAGCACAAGGATGGACTTGGCAGCTCGAAAACGTTTTGTCGTATGACAATACAATTGGCGACCATAGTTTTAGCGTCTTGTTGGGTCAATCAGCATTGCGTTCAAATGATTCAGATTTGTCTGGTAGTCGTTGGAATTTGGTTAACCCAGACAAACCCTCAATAAATTATGCAACGGGAGATGTTGTTGTTGATGCTAAGAGTGGGACAGCAGTTGTTCAATATAGTGTTGGTGGTGGACCGTGGACAGAGCATCGTCTATCTTCTCTTTTCGGACGAGTTTCATACAACTATGCAGAACGCTATATGTTGCAGGCTTCAATCAGGCGTGATGGAAGTTCTCGGTTTGGATCAAATAATAAATATGGTGTATTCCCATCCATGTCTGTCGGATGGAATGTAATCAATGAACCATATTTAAAGAGTTCTTTGCCAAAATGGTTGAGCAATGCAAAGGTTCGATTTAGCTGGGGTAAGAATGGTAACGAAAACATTGGTGATTTCAGATATACTGTAAATAATGCCATGGGAAACAACTATTTGTTTGGTAAATCTACAACATTATACATCGGATCTAAGGCTTCAGGACTTGCCAATCCTAATTTGAAATGGGAAGAAAGTGAGCAAACTGACTTAGGTATTGATTTTGGATTCTTAAATAATGCGTTGACATTCACAGTTGACTATTTTATCAAGAAAACAAATGGTATGATCATTGATTTACCTATTCCCGGATATGTCGGTGAATCAGCTCCTTTGGCCAATGTTGGCGATATGAAAAATAGTGGAGTTGAATTTGAGTTAGGCTATAAATGGAACGTTTCAGACGCAAGATTCTCTGTGAAAGGAAATGCATCTTATTTAAAGAATGAACTGACCTATCTTGGTAATCAATCGGGTTATATTTCATTCGATGGTATTCAAGGTATTCAAGGTGGTTCCGTTTCTCGTGGAATGAATGGACAACCTTTCCCATATTACTATGGTTATAAGACAAACGGCATCTTCCAGACCCAAGATGAAGTAAACGCTTATCAAAATAAAGATGGAAATCTGATTCAACCCGATGCACATCCTGGTGATGTAAGATTTGTCGATGTAGATGGTAATGGTAAGATAACTCCTGATGATCGTACAAATATTGGCAATGGTACCCCAAAATGGACTTTTGGTTTGAATGCCAACGCAGATTGGAAAGGATTTGATTTAAATGTTTTCCTGCAAGGTGTAACTGGCGTAAATGTCTTTGATGGTACCCACCGTACAGATGTTTTCTCAGGTAATTTCCCATCATGGATGCTTGGTCGTTGGACTGGACCTGGAACATCAAACAAATATCCAATGCTTAAGTTAAATGATGCGGTCAACTGGCAAATCTCAGATTTATATGTTTGTGATGGATCATATCTCAGACTCAAAAATATACAATTAGGATATACTTTGCCAAGTGTCTTGACTCGTAAAGTCTTTGTTGAGAGATTAAGGGTATACGTTATGGCAGAGAATCTTATAACTTGGACAAAATATTGGGGCTTTGACCCAGAAATATCTTCAGGCGGAACTTCTTTAGGAATTGATAGAGGTGTTTATCCTCAAGCTCGTACTTGGACAGTCGGCTTTAATCTTACATTCTAACTCCTTTTATTCTTAAATAATATGAAAATGACGAAAACAATATCATTAGGCTTAATTCTAGGAGCCATCACCTTTACTTCATGTAGTGATAATTTCTTGGATGTAACAAATCCTTCGGGTGAGCCTATCGAACAATATTATACAACTGATGCCCATATTTTTGAAGCACTGACCGCTGCATACGATCCCTTGCATTGGCCAGATTGGGGGCTCGGTAATTACAACTGTGTGAATATCTGCAGCGAAATCATGAGTGACAATGTTTGGGTTGGTGGCGCCAATGCTGGTGATATGCTCAATTGGCAAAAGTTGTTTAATTTCGAAGGAGATGCAACCAATACTCTCGGATCATTATGGACAATCGATTATTCAGGCATCAAACGCTGTAATGATGTCTTGAAATATGTACAATGGGGTACGGATTTGACTGATGCTCATAAACAACTTTATGTAGCACAGGCTAGATTACTTCGTGTTTACTATTATAATATGTTGTGGCATTTCTTTGGTAATATTCCATTTTACTTGGAAAATTTAGAGTTGCCGTATCAAGCAGATCAGCTTAAAGCTGATGAAGTTTATCAAAAGTTGATTGCAGAATTGGAAGATGTTTTGAATAGTAATGTACTTCCAATGGAATGGAAAGATAATTCTGCGACGGATAAGAATATTGGGCGAGTTTCACAGGCAATGGGATATATGTTGTATGCTGAGATGGTTATGTACCAAAAGGATCAAACTCGTTATCCGAAAGCACTTGAATACATGAAGGCCATTATCAACGATCCTTCTTATGGGTTGATGGATCATTATGCTGATATTTGGCTGGAGAGTGGAGAGTGGAGCAAAGAAAGTATTTTTGAAATCAACTACAATGATGACAATAACCTACGCGGTTGGTCAAGCCCTCTTGCAACGGGTGGTACTGTTTTGCCAACGCTGATCAGTCCAAACTCTTGGCCTGGTGGAAAAGGAATTGATGCAGGCACAGATGGATGGGGCTTCATGCCTGTTCGTCTGGAGACCTATGCTATTTTTGATGAAGCAGATCAACGTCGAGACGTTACTTGTTTTGATGGTCGTGGTGTTGAATATACCAAACGTTATGAAGATACAGGTCTATGGTTAGGAAAGTATATAGCACAAAGCGCTAATAATAAAGATGCAGGCTTTGATAAAAACTTAAATTATAATAATAATTTGCGTGTATATCGTTTCGCAGAAACATTGCTGAATGCAGCAGAGTTGTCTTTAGCAACAGGAGATGCTTCTTCTGCTTTGAAATATACAAACGAAGTACATAAACGTGCAGGTCTTACTGATTTGACAAGCATAACTGAGGATAACATCATCCAAGAAAGAAGGTTGGAGTTTGTTGGTGAAGGAAAACGTTATTGGGATTTGGTCCGCACTGGAAAAGCTGCAACCTATTTGATTCCTGACGAGTACGGCTATCGAACGAAGACCTGGGCACCATTCAATAAATATGTGCCAATTCCTATTTCAGAGTTAGATACATCTCCAAATCTCGTTCAAAATGAAGGATATTGATAACTTCAAGGATTTCATAAAAAGATGAGAAATAAATATAAACAGCTAAAAAATGAAACATATAGTTAAATATATCACAGGTTTATTTTTGTTTTCTGCCATTATCGCGGCTTGTTCTCCGGAAGAATTTGTCGGAGCAGATCAAAAAGGATTGCCCACGATGGAAGGTGTAGACTTTCAACTAACTGTTGATCAGACAGTAAACCAGATGACAGCAGTATTGCCGGCAACAGAAAATGTTTATCCTGTTTGGATTATTAATGGTGCAGAGTATTCTACATTGAACCAAGTAAACTGGTCTAATAAAAAAGCAGGAACTTACAGTATTGAATTGCATCTTGCCAATCGCAATGGCATTTCGCAGGCAGCAGTCAAAAAAGATTTCACATTTGATAAGACACTCGTTGATTGGAAAACTTATAACGATCGCTTGAGTGGAAAAGCTTGGCGTATTGATCACACTGCGATTGGTCATATTGCTTGCGGTCCTTCTGGCACTTCAGGTGTAGACTGGTGGAAAGCCCAACCAGAAGAAAAGAAAGATTGGGGTGTTTACGATGATCGGCTAACCTTTGCTTTTGCCAATGCAGGTGATGATGCAGGCTCTTATGCTTACTCTCCTGGTGATGGCGGAACGATGTATGTCAATACAGGATGTACCCAGGTATTTCCTTCTGACAAAACAGCGGATGGAAAAGATTATATGGCGAAAGTAAGTGCACAGACTACAGATATCAAGTTAGAATCAGGAACATGGAAAGACTCTGAAGGAAAGACCCAGGATTGTGTTTATCTTGTTTTTCCTAATCATACCCAATTCCCCTATATTTCGAATGATGATCAGTGGAACACACCGCGTTTCCGTGTTGAGAAAATCACAGCCAAGTCAATGGAACTCGTTTATGACAATGGAAATATTGCCTGGCACTTCATTTTGACAAGCGATCCTGATGTTCCCAAGGGCTTTGGCGGTTATACGTATAGTAGCGATTGTAACTTGTGGAAGTCCATGCATTATACAAATGAATTTTATTATGCCAATGGAGACGGATGGACTCCGAATACGCAGCCTATCGGTTTTAAGGACAATGGAAGTGGATCCTATACAGTTACTTTACCGGAAGCATCTTCTTTGCAGTGGCAGGCTCAAGTCAAGTTCTTGACTGACATGACGTCCAATGCTGCTACAAATTACGACTTTTCGGTCAAGTTGACACCAACACAAGATATCAAGGGTGTTACTGTTAAGTTAGTTAAAAATGGCGATGATAATACTTTCTATTTTGCAGATAGGGTAGATCTTACAGCTGGCGATCCAATAGTTTTCTACAAAGACAATATGGCTGGTATTGATATGGACAAGGTTAATCTTATACTTGACTTTGGCGGTGCACCTGCAGGAACAGATGTAAAAATATCTGACGTTGTTCTTAAGGAGCATGACTGTGATGATGGAGCAGGGCATCCTTCAGATGTTCCGGTCGTAGTCGAACCATATGCATATGATACTGCTACAAACCTTTGGAAAACAGTTGATGCTGGAGATCCAGAAATGTTCTTCTTCTATGCAGACGCCAACTGGGCTCCTTATGCTAATTCTCCAGGATTTGTTCATGCAGGAAACAAATATACGCTAACATACCCACTGGCTACAGCAGCCCAATGGCAATGTCAAACTGCGTTCTATACCAATTTGACCTGCAAAAAGGATGAAGTATATGATTTTGGATGTATCATGAATCCAAATGTTGATTTGAAGAATGTAACTGTCAAACTGGTAAAATACGGTGGTGGTGATAATGATAACATTTTTTTCTTTGTGAAAAATGTTAATCTTACTGGAGGTGAAGACAATGTTATTAAATTTCCAGCTCAGGTTGCTCCCGCAGATATGGATCGCATTTCATTGTTCTTTGACTTTGGCGGTAATCCCGAAAACACCGAGGTTGTCATCAAGAATATTGTATTTCAAAAAACGGCAAATTGATTGGACTTAGATATACTGGATAGTTTGTCAGTTCCTCTTACATTGCGAAATAATTTGTCTAATGAAGAAAATAATGTTTTTAAGTATATTATGTAGTTCTTTCTTGATCTTTGGGTGTGGAGGTAATGGGAGTAACGATAATGGCGGTGCTGAAGCAAATGTCATCAACGTTTCCCAAGAAAAAATCACACTCAAAGGTGAGGGAGAATCTTCAAATGTTTCTGTCAAGACAGATCATGAATGGGGAACTTACACGTCAGATAGCTGGTTGACAGCTTCTCCAAGTAGCTCTGTTCAGCATGAAGGAACGTTGACGATTACTGCAAGCCGCAATCCTTTGCCATCCCCTCGAGATGGCACTGTGACAGTCATGTCGGGTTCAGCACGGAAAACGATAACGATTACCCAAGAGGCGGGACCAACAGACCCCAATTCAACAGTGCCAGATGGATATCAACTTGTTTGGAATGATGAATTCGATCAAGGTTCTGTCTTGGACGGGACCAAATGGACCCATGAAGTTCAACCGGCAGGATGGGTAAATAATGAGTTGCAAGAATATGTCAATGGCGAATATAATGGACACCGAGTAACAGAACTCAAGGATGGAAAATTACTGATTACTGCTTTTAAAGATGGTGGAAAAGTGTATTCTGGCCGTGTCTATGCAAACGTCAATGTAGGATGGAAATATGGTATTTTTGAAGCCAAGATAAAACTGCCTAAGGGTAGAGGAACATGGCCAGCCTATTGGATGATGCCCGCGAACAATGACTTTGGCATAAACCCTTGGCCGCGTTGTGGTGAAATTGATATTATGGAAGAAGTTGGTTTCAACCCTAATTATACCTCATCGTCAATCCATACGCAGAGCTACAATCATACCATTGGAACTCAGAAGACTGCTGAACGCTTTACAAGTGGGGCAGAAGACGATTTCCATGTTTATAGATTGGAGTGGACTCAAGATTATATTCAGACCTATGTCGATGGAGTTAAGTTGTTACATTTTGATAATGACGGACAAAATAAAGTTGAGACATGGCCTTTTAATAAAAACTTCTATGTTATTTTGAATCTTGCTTGGGGCGGTATGTGGGGCGGCCAGAGAGGTGTCGATGAGACGGCCCTTCCTTGTACGATGGAAGTTGATTACGTTCGCGTCTTTCAGAAAAAATAAAAATCAAAGTGGCGTTTGGTATGAAGAGTATCCGACATTAGTTGTTGAAACAATAAATTGGAAATCCATGTAGATTGTCATGCAATTTGCATGGATTTGCCGTTCAATACCTATAGGTTTGATAAATGATATCATGGATATTGATTTACTCGCCAACAATGAATTGATTATTCATAAATGACAACGACAAATTATAGCGACCATCACCATGTTTCTTATGATCTTATTTAGCTGATTTACAATATTTTGATTGATTAAAAAAACTTCGATTGAATTCTTTGAATGATGGCTAGCGGTATCGTTTCGCGGTGGTAAACTAAGATCATTCTCATAACTCACCTCTAAAAAAAATCCGATAGATGAAAATAAATCGTCTTTGTTCGCGTTTTGGTTTCGTAAATTAAACATGCTATTCTCTGACGAGAATATATCTTTTTCTTTAGAATGTAGCCCTGTAGCCAGATCAACTCGTCAATCACTTCATTAAATACTTACTTGCTAGAAGGTTTCGGGGCATTTACTCTTGTGCGATAATACCAGATCATTCGATCGTTTTTGTAAAATTGATCCGTTCGATTATTTTGTCAAAGCCTAATAGCTTGTTACCACGAGCTGTTAACAAGAGACAGCAGTCTCAAGGGAGATAATAGGCATAAAACTAACATAAGTACACGAATAAACACCCATAAACTTAAAGATATGAAGAGAATCTTGTTGAGTAGTTTTTTGATTGCCTTCATGGCTTTTGGCACAAACGCCCAGACACATAAGGTTCAGTTAGATTCTATATATAAGGAATTGGATATCGCCATTGAAAACAGTGAACACTATGTTCAGATGCGTGAAATGACCTTATCAAATTTGAAAAAGACGTTGAGACGAACATCTGACAAATCTAGACAATTCGATTTGAATAAGGCTTTATATGAAGAATATAGGGCATATATAAATGATTCTGCCATTTATTATTTAAGAAAGAGTATCGTTCTTGCTGAGCAACTAAAGCGCACGGATAGTCGTGACAGTTGTAAGGCTCTTTTGGCTTTTCAATGCTCAACGACGGGAATGTATACAGAATCATTTAATATTTTGCAATCTATTAAGTCGGCAAATTTATCAAATCAGGTTAAAGCTGAATATCTTTTATCGTATAATCACCTTTATAATGAATTGGCTTTTTATACGAAAATACCAGAGTTAAAGAGCATTTACTATCAAAAAGCTGATTCTTTTCAAACGCTTCTTTTCCGTATGAATATGCTGGAAGAGGATGCCTTTTTGCAAAAAAAAGCATTGATGTTTTATGGAAAAGGCGATTTAAAAAATGCGTTGAGAATCAATGATCAACAGTTATCTTCTACAAAAGCGGGATCTAGACCATTTGCGATTATTACTTTTTATCGGTCATTGTTTTTGGGAAGAGCCGGTAATCACGAGATGCAACGTTACTGGCTTGCCGAATCAGCTTTAAGTGATGTGAAAAACGCCATCATGGACCAAGGTTCTTTGTGGGAATTGGCAAAGATTCTTGGAGCAGATGAGAATCAAACTGGACGTTCATACCGCTACATACGTTTTGCATGGTTCGCCGCTCAGAAATTTGATACAAGGGTAAGAAGTTGGCAGATCGTTCCCGTTTTGTCTAATATCGATAAAAATTATCAGGCGGCATTAGACAAAACCAATCATCTTCAAAAGAGTTTGATTATTGTTGTCAGTGTGCTTTCGATTTGTCTGCTTTTTCTGTTGTTCTATGTCATTCACCAACGTAACAAATTGGTTTTTGCAAATCAACAAATAAAGAATCATATTAATTTGTTGCGGTTATCTAATCAAGAAATAAAGAAGGTCAATAAACGCTTAAACGAGTCAAATAAAATGAAGGAAGAGTATGTTGGGAGGTTTATGCGGCTTTGTTCTATTTATATAGATAAGACAGAATCATTAAAAAGAAAAGTAGCTAAGGGATTGAAAACAAAGGATTTTGTTGAACTAGAAAAGATATCAAAATTGGGTAACAAGGATATAACAGACTTCTATGAAATGTTTGATAATTCTTTTTTGAATCTATTTCCTAATTTTATCGATGATTTTAATGCATTGCTGAAACCTGAAGCTCAAATAGAGCCCATTGATCGAAACAAGATGAATACGACAATCAGGATATTTGCTTTGATTCGATTGGGCATCGACGACAGTTCAAAGATTGCCGAATTTCTACATTATTCCGTCAATACCATCTATAACTATCGGGCACAAACGAAAAATGGAGCTTTGGGAGATCGTGATTTGTTTGAAAAGAGTGTCAAAGAAATTGGCATGTCCTCGTAAAAGCTGACATGCCAATTAGTTTCATGAAATCAGTAATGTTGCCCTTATAGACTCGTCTGTCCATTTTTATTTCTTCAGGTATGAAGAATAAATTCTTACTTATTTCTTTTTCTTAAATGATGAAATAGCAGATATGCAACAGCAAGAGCAACGATTCCTACGATCGCAAGCGAAATAACGTGACTGTATTCTTCTATTTTAGTTCCAAGTTGTTCTTCTGGCACAATTGAATGTAAATACCAACCTAACGCTGCAAGAATTACATTCCAGGTACCGGCACCTATCGTTGTATACAACAAGAATTTGCCATAATGCATTTTAGATAGTCCCGCTGGAATAGAGATCAGATGCCTGATACCAGGAATCAATCGTCCTGTCAATGTGGCAATTACACCATGGTCATTAAAATAGTTTTCGCTATGTTCAACCTTGTTCTGGTTCAACAGACACATGTGCCCAAATTTACTGTTTGCAAATTTGTAGATGATTGGTCTTCCTAGATAATAACTGACAAAGTAGTTGATAGAGGCACCACAATCTGCTCCCAATGTAGCAAATAGTATAATCAGCCAGATATTCATATTTCCGTCAGCAGCATGATAGGCGGCAGGAGAAACAACAAGCTCAGACGGTACTGGAATGACAGTACTTTCTAAAAGCATGAGCAAAAATATAGTAGGGTAATTAAGATGATTTAATAATGCAGTTATCCAGTTCATTGTGGCTTTAAATTATATAATGAGAAGGAATTTCTATTTTTGTTTGCTACTTTGTTCCTTGAGATATTCATAGTAGTTGTCCGGATTTAAGTCTGGTGGAAATAGACTTCCCATGACCATTTTCGCTTCTATCGGGTTCAGGTTACACGCCTTCTTTGCGTTTTCCAAATATTCATCACTCTTACCCAATTCCTTACAACAGATGGCCATATATGAATACCCGTCAATATTCTTTTCGTCACAGGAGGAGAAAAATGCTTTAAAAAGCTTGTAGGCTTGTTCTAGATAGCCACAATCGTAAACAGAAATTGCAATTTGTAAAAATGTATCAGGAGAATTATTGGATTGACGAACCGCTTCTTGGAAAGATGTTTCTGCCTGTTCTAGCTGATCATTTTCCAACAGGATATGCCCCTTCAGCAAAAGTGTGTCACACATATTGTCATTTGGTAGCTGACCCTTTTTCAAAACATAGTCTAAAGCTTGATCTAAATGACCTAATCGTGATAGGGTAAACGCTATTTCCTGATATATTTCCGATAGATTAGCAGGATAATCTTTACTTTTTTGTTCTGCTTTCTTCAATAAATCAAGGGCTTCTTCAGGACGGTTCAAATGAATGAGTGCTGTTCCCTGTAACATCTCTCCTGAAGCATCGTTAGGTGAAAGTTTGGAGAAAAGTTTGTAATATCTCAACGCTTCTTGGTAATTACCCAAACAAAAAAGGCCATTGCCTTTGTTCAAGACAGCCTCTTCGTCATTAGGATTGATCGCCATTGAATATTCGCTGCTTGAGATTGACTTGTTAAATTCATTCTTAGATAATTGGAGTGCAGCTAAATTGTTCCAATATTCTGTCGAAAACGGATCTTCATCAATCAATTCTTCCAAAAGTTTTTCACTTTCATTGTAGTCTCCTGCTCCCGATAATATTCTGGCTTTTAACTCTTTATATTCGCTTTCATCGCTTATTTCAATTTGATCAAACCATGTCTTTGCTTCATCAAACATTTCATAATCAGCAAACAGTGAGGCGGTATCAAAAAGAAAATCCTGCTGATCTTCGGTTTCGAGTTCTTCAAATTTATGATTAAGCAATTCTTTTGCCTCAACAATCTGATCGTCTTCAAGCATAATCTCAGCGAGCATATAGGTATATTCCAGATTAGAGGTATCCTCAACCTGGTTGAGACAATGATAAGCTTGTTGGATGTTATGTTCTGTTGTAAGGACAATTCTGGCCTTTGAAATCCAAAGAGACGTTGAGTTTGGAAAAGAAGCTAAGCCTTGTTCGATTACTTGAGACGCTTTTTGGGTTTGTCCTAAATGAAGATAGTACTCCGCAATGTCAGCATATGTATCAGAATCCAGAAAGATTGACTCTCCAGAATCCTGAGCATTCTCAAATCGATTTAAATTTTCTTTAAATTCAGATTCCTCGAAGTAATTCTCTTTGTTGGACATTATAAAAAATGAAAATAAACAAGAAATAGGCTGTTGTTATCTGTTGAGCTTTGCCCAAGTATCTTTCAGCCCTACTGTTTTGTTAAATATTAAATGATCATCGGTGGAGTCTAGGTCTACCATGAAATATCCAATCCGTTGGAATTGAAGATATTCGCCTGGTTTTTTATACGCTGCAAATTCTTCTACATAACAATTCTGGTGGACACTTAGACTGTTTGGATTTAAGAGTTCATGAAAATCTCTTTCATCAGCAGATGGATTTTCTACAGAGAACAATCTGTCGTATTCGCGTACTTCTGCACTTACGCTATGATCTGCAGAGACCCAGTGTAATGTTCCTTTCACTTTACGACTTGCTCCTTCCATTCCGCTTTTACTGAGCGGATCATATTCGGCATGGACTTCAACAATGTTTCCATCAGAATCTTTTATGCATCCTGTACACTTAACAATGTAAGCATTCTTCAGTCTAACTTCTTTTCCAGGAGTCATACGGAAGAAGTTCTTAGGGGCTTCTTCCATAAAATCTTCTCTTTCCATCCACAGGTTTCTGCTAAACGCAATGAAATGAGATCCAGCAGATTGGTCTTCCGGGTTATTGATGGCTTCCATCTCTTCTGATTTGCGCTCAGGATAGTTTGTGATAACAAGTTTGACCGGATTGATAACCGCACTCACGCGACATGCTTTTTTGTTGAGATCATCTCGAACGGCAGCTTCTAACAAGGCCATGTCATTTAAAGCGTCGAATTTGGTATATCCAATTGAATCGATAAACATTCTAATGCTTTCAGGGGAATAGCCTCTACGTCTCATTCCACACAATGTCGGCATTCTAGGATCGTCCCAACCTGTTACCAGATGCTCATCGACAAGTGAGTGCAACTTTCGCTTGCTCATCACCGTGTAAGTGAGGTTAAGACGGTTAAACTCAATCTGTCTTGGACGATTGTCATGCAAGTTGTTATCTGTTCCATCCATCTTTTTCAAGAAGTCTATAAACAAATTATAGAGCGGACGATGAGGAACAAATTCTAAAGTACAGATAGAGTGCGTAACCCCTTCAAAATAATCGCTTTGCCCATGTGCAAAATCATACATTGGATAAGCGTTCCATTTTGTACCTGTACGGTGGTGTGGAATATGGATAATGCGATAGATGATAGGATCACGGAAATGCATGTTGGCATTTTTCATGTCGAGCTTGGCACGCAAAACCATGCTGCCTTCTATTGAATCTGTCGTATTCATTTTTTCAAACAAGGACAGCGATTCTTCTATGGGGCGGTTCCGATAGGGTGATTCAACACCTTCTGTTGTCGGTGTTCCTTTTTGTTGGGCAATTTGTTCAGCTGTTTGTTCATCAACATACGCATAATCATTTTTGATCATCCAAACTGCAAAATCCCAAAGCTTTTGAAAATAATCTGAAGCATAATAAATATTGTTCCATTGGAAGCCGAGCCATTGAATGTCGCTCAAAATGCTCTCAACATATTCATTATTTTCCTTACTGGGATTGGTATCATCAAAACGTAAGTTACAAATGCCATTATATTTCTCTGCAGCACCAAAATCCATACAGATAGCTTTGGCATGTCCAATATGCAGATAGCCGTTGGGTTCTGGCGGAAAGCGGGTTTGAATCCTTCCTCCATTCTTTCCCTCTGCCAAGTCTTCTTCGATTAGCTGCTCTACAAAGCTAAGACTCTTTCTCTCTTCAGTACTATCGTTTTCGTTGATAATCATACTATAATGAAATTTATGACAATAATCATCGCGCAGTCATATTAGCTCTTATTGTCAAAGATATATTTGTAAAATGCAAACTTACTAAATTTATTTGACTTTCCTGATGATTCATGCAAGAAAATCAACTTAAGGCCGTGATTGAAAGATCGTTCAGCACATAAATTCACGGAAGAGATGCAATCATAAATAATTAATCTATTCCGTGAATAATGTGTTTTTTCTTAAATTACGTCCGTTTACTTGATGCCACGTTTGTTGAGTGCCTCAGAATATTTTGCCGCGTTGACCATATGCTCTTCATAAGTGTGAGCAAAAACATGTGTTCCACTGAAATTACTATTGGCACACATATACAAATAATCATGGTGTATCATGTTCAATACTGCATCAATACCAGCAACCGAAGCAATTCTAATCGGCCCTGGAGGCAAGCCGGGATTGGTGTATGTATTGTAGGGGCTTTTGACGAACAAAAGCTTTTCGTAAATACGGCGCAATTTGAAATCTTTTAGCGCAAACTTTATTGTGGGGTCGGCTTGTAACGGCATTCCATTGGGATATTTTGAATCGCGGAACCTCAATCGGTTGTAATACATTCCAGCGATCATTGGCTTTTCGCCATCATTCGCCGTTTCTTCATCGATGATGCTTGCGATGATGTAGACTTGATTGGGAGAAAGTTTTAACCTTTCAGCTTTTTCTTTTCGCTCATTATTCCAAAATGCATCATTTTCCTTCTTCATCTTTTTCATAAATTGGTCTGTAGAGACATTCCAATAAATATCATAAGTGTTCGGAATAAACATGCACGCAATCGTTGAGGTATCGTATCCAAGTTCTTGACAAACCTTTTGGTCTTTCAATGTCTGAATAAATTGCAGACTGTCGGGCATAAGCTTTTTTGAAAGCTCTGCTGCTAAACGATCCATCGTTCTGACAGAAGGAACAGTCAGATTAACTGGGTCTTGTAAACCGTTTTTCAATCTTCTAAAGAGTGTAAAGGTTGTTTCTGAAGTAGTAATCGCATATCGACCTGTACGAATCTTCTTGTCATATCCACTATGACGCATCATGATTGTTAAACCATGAAGACTGCGTTGGTGCACCATGGGCGTTACCTTTGCAACAACAGAATCGGCTGTATCATCATTGTCAATATAAAGATAAGACGTGACTTTTTTAGCCGAACATGGGCTAAAAAAATAATAAACCAATACCCCTATAATCATAAGTACACAGAAAGATGCCGCGATCAAATACTTATTTTTATTCGACTTATTCATATCTATTTGTTTAAACGACTGCAAAGATATTTTAAATTCGACACACCGCAAAATGATTAAAGATATATTTTTCCAGATTCCAAAAGCATCCACTTTGTATGGCAATATGGGCTTATTTGCCGGCCAAAGTCAATGGTATTGCCATACGATTCCATCAGGTTTGCTGAAGAAGGGGTGGGGATTCGGTACCGTGCCGGATGTGTTATTATTTCATAGACTATTTTCCATCCCTTGCTAACATCGTTCTGTGATGCTTCAAATGTTTATGAAATAACGATTATTTATTTGTATTATTAGTGTTCAAATGTTATCTTTGCAATATGAAGTTGAATTTTACCATACATTACCACACAGAATGGGGGCAGTCATTGCATGTCGCAATTTGTTATTTCTGCAGTGATGGTCATCAATTCGTTCACAATTATCCAATGCAAACACAAGATGGAGAATTATGGATGATAGAAACTTCGGTTGTTGAATCAAGACAACATTATATTGTATCTTTCGAGTATGTGTATCAAGTAGAAGATACTGATGGAAAGGTATTACGACAAGAATGGAATATTGTTCCGAGAAAGTATGCCTTTAGTGTTTTGACCAACTATTTATTTGCTGACAACTGGCGAGATATTCCATCAGAATATTATCTATATACTTTGCCTTATACCATTCTTCAACCGTTTTTGAGTATAAGCAATCCTTTGTCTTTGCAAATTCCCTTATTCAGAAAGACCATTATTTTTCGGGTAACAGCGCCGCAGATTCGCAAAGGAGAGGTGTTGGCAATATTGGGAGGTCATCCAACGCTAGGAAATTGGAATGACAATAGGTTCGTAAAGATGAATTTTATTGGATGTCATGAATGGACTCTATCCTTGAATGCTGATATGCTTTTCTCGCCCGTAGAATACAAATATGTAGTAGTTGACGAAGAATCAAACCTGTTGAAGATTTGGGAAGATGGTGAGAATAGAACAACAGGACAGTTGAATTTAAACGATGGAGAGGCATTGGTGCAAAGGGGTGAGCTGCGCCTCGAAGCAACAGTGTTGAGAGCTGCAGGGCTTATTGTTCATGAATTATCCCATGAATTGATAGATTGGGCACAACGTGTAGGATTTAAAGTTCTTAAACTACAACGTAAAGAAGATCCAAATCAACCGCTTCTTCCAAGTAAAATAAAGCATTTTATAGAAATTTCTAACTATGCCCATTCAAAGAACATTGTCTTAATGGGACAGGTTAAAGTCGATTTGTGTCAAGAAAGACCGTCAAAATATGTAGGAAGACGTTTGGCTTTCTTGGAAAAAATCTTCGATGCACTTAGCTTAAGCTTTATCTTCCCTGAAAGCGCCTTAGGCTATAAGGACTATCTTACTTACCTGATGTCTGAGCGTTTAGAGCAAATGATGAAGAAGACCTCTATGTTATTGTGCCTTGAAAACCAGTCGTTGTCAGAATATTTGGATCTTTCTTTGAAAGGACTTCAACCTTTTGCAATGAGCGTTCTTTCAAGTTCTGAAGAACAGTCACACGAATTTGCGCACGTGGAATCTTATCCGGTTAAAAGTATTGCTGCGATTTCTAATCTTGATACATCATCTTTAAGATCATGGTGGAATACTGATCCAGATCGGGCCATGCGCTATTTCATCACCGTTTTGCATAAAAAGGGAAAAGCTCCCAATAAACTGACACCAGCAATTGCCGAAGAAATGATTGCTCGTTACATGTATAGTTCATCCGCTATATCCTTATTTACATTAAATGACTTGTGCCAAATGGATAAAAGCCTTCACGATCATGACTTATCTATCCATGCATTAATGAAAGCAGAAACAATGATTAGCAAATTACAATCGATGGTTAAACAAAGTAAACGATAGGGAATGACAGAATATCAAACATATATTTTTGACTTGGATGGCACTTTGCTGAATACATTAGATGATTTGGCGATTAGTTGTAATGATGCTTTAGCGCTTCACGGTATGCCTGAACGATCGGTGGATGAAGTTAGGCGATTTGTTGGAAATGGGGTAAAGAAATTAATGGAGCGAGCTGTTCCAGAAGGAATCGACAATTCTTCTTTTGATGAGGTTTACCAAGATTTTAAACGTCATTATCTTGTTCACTGTCTAGACCATACCAGCCCCTATCCTGGAATCATGGATTTGCTTCAAAATTTGCATGAGCATGAAAAAAAGATGGCAGTGGTGAGTAACAAGTACTATAATGCCACACGTGAGCTATGCAATCACTTTTTTGGCAAATATATTGATGTTGCTATTGGGCAACGAGAGAGCATTAGAATGAAACCGGCTCCCGACACCGTGTTAGAGGCGTTGTCGCAACTAGGTGTGGGAGCAGAGAACGCCGTTTATATTGGTGACAGTAATGTAGATATCGAGACAGCACGTAATTGTGGCATCCCATGCCTCAGTGTATTATGGGGATTTCGCAATAAAGATTTTTTGTTGGCGCATGGAGCAACAACATTGATCACATCGCCAAAAGAATTGATGTTACAATAGTTGTATTGATATACCGTCTGGCAATCTCGTTATTCAAAGACGCCATCTTGGTAAAATTTTAATAAACTAATGTTTAGAATGGCAAGATATTTTGCCTGTAGTTCGTTTTGTTGAGCCGTCATCAACTGATTTTTTCCTGTCATCAATTCAACGATATTGATTAATTTCTCGTCAAATTTAGCATTTAAAAGCTTAAAGCTCTCCTTTGCACTTTCTGAACTGGCCTTAGCTGCCTTGAATCTAGTTTGGTTGTTGACCGCCTGGAGCCAATAGTCTTCTATGGAAGAATAGAGCTTCGTCTGTTGATCTTTCAGATCAAGCATATAACTTTCTTTTTGCAACATCGCTTTGTTGATGGCCGTTTTTGATTGTCTGTTGTCAAATAGAGGAATACTGACCGACACTCCCGTGCCAATATCGAAATTATTCTTCAATTGATTTCCCCACTTGTAATCACTCATAGAGGTAGTACTTGTTCCAACTCCTGCATTTAATCCGATGGTCGGCATCTTACCGGCTTTTGCAATCTTGATGCTAAGGTCGCTACTTTCGATACCTATTTGAGCATTTTTAATCTCTGGTCTGAAAGAAAGTGCTCTACTATAAACATCATTTACGCTTGGTATAGATTGTAATGCCATTTCGTCAGAAGTAGGAGGGGGAAGAACTTCAAAATCTTCACTATTGGTTAATTGTAGAAGTTGCTTTAGTTGTCTTTGATAATTCTTCAAGTTATTCTGAGCTTCAACCAGGTTGTATTCATCTTGGGCTCGTTGGGCAGTTAATTGGAGCAGGTCTGCCTGGCTCATCTTTTGAACCTTGACAAATTCTTCTCCTCGCTTTTCATTTTGAATACTGGTCTCCAATGTCGACTGATTGACAAGAACGGCTTCTTTCGTATAGAGAATTTGAACGAAGAACTGTGCAATTTGTTCAATCAACTGATTTGCCATCACAGCAGAATCGAGCGTTGACTTTTCTTCAGCCAACTGATTTAATTTGATTGTATTTGTGTTTTTTTGCCCATTCCATACAGTCCAATTCCCAGAAATACTATACGATCCGTTATAATATACTTTATCAACTGAGGCTTGAACATACCCTTGTGAGGCAATGCCCGTCTGTGGCCAGGGACGATAAGTAGCATTTTGAGAGGTAGAAGCTTGTAGGTTTGGTAGCAGGGCTGCTTGACTTTGCTTGGTATCTTCAATCGCCAGATAGTGTTGAAGAGTGGTCTTCTGTAGTGATATGTTGTTTGTCAGTGCGTAATTTACACAGTCTTTTAATGACCATTGTTTGGCTTCTGCCATGTTCGGGAATTGTAGTAGGGCCACGATCATGGCACAAATGCTCCAAAAGTTGTTCATAAGAATATCATTAATGATTGGTATTGTTTCTGTATATCATGATTAGTTGTTTTTACAACTGGTAATATGACGACAAAATTAGGAAAAAAGTTTCACAACGTTGTCGATTGTTTCATATTTATTTGTACATCAACTCATTTCAATTTGTATACCCAAACGATGACAGCATCACTTATGTCCCCCAATATTATCTGAGACTTCGACTCATTTTTCTGTAATATTCAATAGAAATCTACAAAATCGTTTCTAGCACTTTTGGACTTGAATGGTCACAAGCATTCAACTGCTTACACAGAATCCTTAAAATCAGTTACAAAATTTGTATATATCTACCGAAAAACGTATCTTTGCAAAAATAAAAAATGAAAATATTGGGGTTGCTCCGGTTTGATCGGGATACTCATCAAAATAAAAATGAAACCGAGAAGACTTCTTTTGCTAATGGCGGGCCACATAAACCCTTCGGGACTAAGTTGTAAAGCCGGTGGATTACAAAGGCGGAGAGCTCTCAAATCTTATATAGTTCGGAGTTTCATCACATCACTGGGCAACCCCTTTTTAATATTTTTGGCAGATGATTCTGCCATTTCTAATTTTTAATCATTATGTTTTCCGGAATCGTAGAAGAAATGGCGACAGTTGTAGCGATAGATTGTCACCAAGAAAATATTGATTTTACGCTAAAGTGTTCATTTGTTGACGAATTGAAAATCGATCAAAGTATCTCTCACAATGGCGTTTGCTTGACCGTGGTAGATCTTAAGAATGAAACCTATACCGTTACAGCCATGAAGGAAACGCTAAATAGGAGCAATCTTGGTTTGCTGAAATCTGGCGACAAAGTGAATGTTGAGCGTTCAATGATGCTTAATGGTCGGTTGGATGGTCATATTGTTCAAGGTCATGTTGATGAAACTGCAACTTGTATTCAAATGGAAGATGCAGATGGATCTACTTATTTTACATTTGAATATCCACTGGATAGAACAATGGCGCAAAGAGGGTACTTCACCGTTGACAAGGGTAGTGTTACCGTAAACGGAGTTTCTTTAACGGTTTGTGATCCTACAGACAATACCTTTAAAGTGGCAATCATTCCTTATACTTTGGAAAATACCAACTTTTGTCATATTGGTATTGGTTCTGTTGTAAATATAGAATTTGATATTTTGGGAAAATATATTTCTCGATTGCAACATTTCGAAAGTTAATTCATTGGTTCTTTTAAAGTTATATTTCCCTCTATCTTAGGTAGTGGGCTAAAATAAAAACGAAGGATTCATTTAAATATGAGAAAAGCCAGATTCATAGGAAATATGAATCTGGCTTTAATATATGCATTTGTTGCTAAGCAATGTAACAAATTTACTTACAATGATTTGTGTTCTATCACTTATTTGATGACAAGCTCTTCCTTTCCGGGCTTTTTCTCGATGGAAATGGTATCTCCAGGATGCAATTCTCCAGATAGAATTCTCTCACTGATGCCATCCTCAATGTAAGTCTGAATAGCTCGCTTCAATGGACGAGCACCATATTGTACATCATAACCTTTTGAAGCAACAAGCTCTTTTGCTTTTTCTGTGATTTGAACATTATATCCTAATGTTTCAATACGCTTGAAGAGTCCATCAAGTTCAATATTGATAATCTTCTTGATTGCTTCCAAGTCAAGTTGATCGAAGGTGATGATCTCATCCAAACGATTCAAAAACTCTGGCGCAAATTGTTTGCTTAAGTTCTTTTGAATGATAGAACGAGCATATTCTTTGTCATCTTCGTTCATGCTCAGCCCTACAGTTCCCCCTGCATTAAATCCGATACCGCGACCAAATTCTTTCAATTGACGAGTTCCTGCATTGGATGTCATGATGATAACAGTATTTCTGAAATCTATCAAACGTCCATTGCCATCGGTTAAACGTCCCTCGTCAAGTACTTGGAGTAGCATGTTAAAGACATTCCCATGTGCTTTCTCAATCTCATCCAGCAAGATGATAGAGTATGGATGGCGTCGGACTTTTTCTGTTAACTGACCACCTTCTTCGTAACCTACATATCCTGGAGGCGCACCAATTAATCGGGAAACATTAAACCCTTCGGTGTATTCGCTCATGTCAATTCTTATCAAAGCGTCAGATGAACCAAACATAAACTCGGCAAGCTTCTTCGCTAAGTATGTCTTTCCAACACCGGTAGGACCTAAGAACATAAATGCACCAATAGGATGGTTGGCTTCTTTCAATCCAACTCTATTGCGTTGGATAGCTTTTACAAGTTTTTCAATTGCAGAATTCTGAGCGATGACCGTTTTTTTCAATTCATCGGACATCCCTTTAAGTCTAATACCTTCTGCCTCGGCCATCTTTTGAACAGGAACACCGGTCATCATAGAGACCACTTCTGCAACCTCTGTTTCGGTAACAA
>CALNBT010000083.1 GCA_937874345.1 uncultured Prevotella sp. | reverse complement strand
GAAAGTATCCCCGGCATCGGCTGTCTGCACAATGTCGGGGAATCTCGCATGGGCAGCTACAGCCATGCGGTTTTTACCTTCGTTAAATAGCTGGAGTGCTATAGGGTTATCCACCGTATCATCTACGTAGTACTCCAGCAAGTTCTTCATTTCCGCGTAATTCATAACGATACACTCCCTTAAAATCCAAACTGTATAACTGACACAGCCCTACTTGATCCAAGCAGGTTTTTAACGATGATGGACCCGTTAGCGTGTAAGTACACGTTCAATTTGTTGGCGTCTGACGTTTCTGTGGTTGATAACGTTACTACTGACCCAACATTTATCGGAAAAACAGCTGATCCATGCGAGAAAAATAGTACATAGGCGTCTAAGTTGATATCAGCGTACACCATAAATATGCCGCGTTGGTTAGTGCTTGCGCTTGTGGAAAATGCAAATGTCGCAGTTCCCGCATTTGCTATTGACACCTTCTGACCCGCGTACCCCCTAGGTCGAATTGTACCATCTGTGGCTAGGGTCAATGCTGGGTTGGTAAAGTCGAAGTTTTTACCTTGGGTAGAAGTGTAACCTATTTGTAACAAGTTGTTTGATTCTACGTGCTGTATACCCCACTTCCTGTTACGCGCTGCGGGGCTGGACAGCGTTAACTTGTCCGTGAATAAGGGAGGTTGCAATGGGTCAACGATAGGTCCGTTGATTTGTATAGGTGACTCGCCGTTACTCACATATGGAGTACTTGCGGAAGACTGCCACAAATCGTTTACGGACGCCGTAGCGATACCAATCATAGCGTCTAAAACTCCCCCATTCACACGCAGACCACTGACGTAGGATCCAAGCTCAAACACCTTGTTCACCACATTCGCTGGAGTAACTATACCTTGTCTGGTGATTGTGCAGTTTACAAACTCCACACTGGACACAGTTCGCAGTTTGAACATAGGCGACACTTGCGCTTCCGTAATTCCCCGGTCTGCGCCTTGTGTGTTATTGTGCGTGAACTGACAGTTGTAGAATCCAACCCTGTGTGTACCTTCTAGCTCCACCAGCGTTGAGTCCCAGTTCCTTGCTTCAAAGTGACAGCCAAAGAACGCGTAATTGTTATGTTGCAAGTTTGCTGTTGCACCGCCTGTAGATCTGAAAAGTGTGCCACCCGGAAGTTGTTCTATGTGGCACCTGTAGAACATGAGGTTGTTGGTAGGATCTTCAGCGTGTTTGAGAACGTCTATGGCTACAGGACTTGTGCCTCCAAAGTTAAACATGCCGCAATTGTAGAACGCCACGTCAAACATGTGACCAATCTCAAATACCTTATTCCAGTAGAACCATTCACAGTTGCTGAAGGTGGATTGCTTCACCATAACGTCTCCCAGAGGGTTTGACCCGCCTGTTTCACGTTGCGGACGGCCCACCTTAGCGAAGATGGCTGTACCCCTACCGAAGAACTTCAAATTGTCCATACGTATCTGCCCGTACTTCATGTCAAACATCTGTTCAACATCAGGGCCAAGTGATATGACTGTACCAGAAGTACCGCCACCGCCACCACGTATATGTAAAGTGGTCGTATCAGCAGCACTTTTATTGTTAGGCAAAACGCAGTCTATAACCACGGTTTGATTGATCTTATACGACCCTATAGGTATGACAAGCTCCACTGTGAGGTATGTTTTATTGCTGCGGCCTTGGACAACATAGTCCCGCAACGCGCGGTCAATGTATTGTTGGATGATAGGTGCGGCATCCACAGTACCCGTTTTATCCAGCGCAGCGTTCGCTAAGTCAATGATTACCGTGTCTGTTACTTTAGCAGCCTTATTCGCGTTGCCTGCACTGCCCATAGCCGCCATGCTGAAAACATCGTTCATCAGAAGCACCTCACAGTCACACTTACATTCCCACCTGTAACAGCTGACAGTTCCAGAAGCAGGGAATCTAGTCCTCCAATATTGATCTGATAAACCGTACCCATAGCTGCTGAAGTGCTAGTGTTGAAGTCTGCCATGTTTACGCCGATCCGATCACGGTCAATACCTGACTTACTAGCCCCTTTGAAACGCACATTTGCTGAAGTGGCAGTACCGTAAACCTCGATCTCAGCCGTGTCGAACCCACGAACACCGAGACGTTTTGTCCCGGTGCTGGTGGCTTTATCGAAAAGCAAAAACTCTTGCATGGATTACTCCCCCTTTTTATCTTCGGCGGTTTCGTCCTTTTCCTCTTTAGATGTAGTTGCTTTCTTAGATGTTGTGGTGGACTTCGCTTCTGTTTTTGGTGTTTGTGCGTCAACAAGTTTCTGAAGCAGCTCATTTGTCTTTTCAAGCGCTTCGATCTGAGCGTCCATACGCTCTACGTAGAGCATTTGATCAAATTGAACTGCTTTGTTTTGATATTCGCGTTCCTTTTTAGCCAATGTGAAAACCTCCTTTGATTTAAGAAAATCCCCCATAGCTTCCTATGAGGGATTGACAGTTACAAAATGTAGTTAATACAAACGTTTCTCCGGCGTTTGTATTAGGCTGTTGGTTTCGCACCCATGATACCGATATCGCTTGTCCAACCGTAAGAGTAACGCATACGGCCTTTGTACTTCGCAACGTCTGTATCAAAGTCTGTTTGGTTCTTGAAGTTCGGCTTCTCACGCCAGAAGAAGTTCAATTCGTGGATTTTGCTGTCCAACAAGAACCAAGCGTTCGGATCTGTCAGATAGTCAAGCACAACGATTTTGTAACGTCCTTTCAGCGGGTTGATGTCGTTCTTCGCATAAGTATTGCCCGTAGTACCTGCATCTGGCATGTAAGTTGTTCCCAGAATCTTACGTGCTGTAAGTTCCAGTGATCTTGGTACAACCAGAGTATCAGGGTTCATACGGATCTTGATGCCACGCTCATCGACTTGCTCAGCGGCAAGTTTATGTGCAATTTCCAAGTTCGGTTCATTCAGGGCCAAAGCACCTAGGAAGTTGGTACGAGTACCACCATCCAAACGTGTGTGGGTACCAATCAAAGCTTCACCTTTATATGCATTAGGGTCTGCCGTAAATGCACGGTTGAACAACCCGGCTGCATCAATATCAACCGTCTGATTGGCACGAACGCCCAGACGTTTTGCAAACTTGTTAATCTGACCGTACAATTCATCGTCAACCAACTCTTTCTCTACAAGGAAACCCTTGGAGAATGTCTCATGACGGTATGATACGGAATCCATCGGTGTTGGATCTTCGTATTGCGTGGCATCCAATGTACCTTTTTTGCCCCACAGTCCGAAGTCACCCATACGCAGGTCAGTTTCCATGTGCTTCGTTGACTTCAGTACGTTGAATACTTCAGTGAACTGCCATGGAATGTTGTTCAGGTTATCGAAGAAAATCTTACGAAGACCCGGTTCCAGCAACTTGCCAAAATTATCGCGTGTTAACGCTACGCCACCCATTGCCATCGTTCATTCTCCCCCCTTTCTCTTATACCAAAGTGACAAGCGCCGTAGTCTGGTAGCTGCCATCCGGTTGCAAATTTTTTACAAAACGTACGAAGCGTACTGATGCATTTGTGGTCTTAGTTGCATCCAATTGACCGGATGCCGTCAATTCATATGCTGTGTTAGGTACTGGAGTACCCGCAGCGATAATAACTTCATATGTTGCATTACGGCTTGTCCGAACCTTGCCAATCTTAGGTGATTCAGTAGAGCGTTGAATCTCCCGCGCTGCAAGGACACCATATAATTTTGCATCCGTTGCTGTTGCACGGATTACGTTACCAGAGCCGTTAACAACTACTGGATCATTCGGCTTGGCTACGAGGTAGTAAGCCGGGTCCATAGGAACGTCCGGTGCTACAACTGGTACAGAGTTTTCAAGACTTCCGCGAAACTCCAATCCTGCCATTGAGTGTTCCTCCTAACGATATTTGATGTATTCCTCATCTGTCAGACCCGTTGCCCGTGCAGCAGCACGTTCTAGGTCCGTCAGACCGCCATTGTCACGCTTCGCGACTTTGTTCGTCATCGGAACACCTGACTTTTTACGTCCAGAGATTTCGGCAAGGGCTTCAGTACGAGCGCGTTCCCTTTCTCCAGTTGCAATCTTCTCACCGTGAAGTGCGAATACTGCGGATTTAAGAGGGACATTCACATTCTGAAGTGTCTGAAGTATGTAGGTCTTCGCTGCAAGCAGATCGTTGTCGTCCAACATAGGGTAAGCTGTCTTCAGCGATTGGGTTTCCTGCTCAGTCCGTTGGTTCCAAGCATCAAACTCCATTTGCTGCAAACGCGCTTGCGTGGCTTGGTTAGCCTGTTCAGCTTCATAAAGTCTTCGGGCAACTTCCAAAGGAACACCTTGCTGTACAGCATTTTGACGAAGCTTAGCTTCCTGCAATTCTGCTGCAAGTTGTTCTGGGGATTTACCAGTCAGTGCCTGCATTTGCTGCATCAACTGATACTCTGGTGATTGCATCCGAATCTGTTCAATTCGCTGCGCTTCCTCTTGTCGTCTGCGCTCTGCGTTACGTGCGTTCTCTTCATTTTTAAACGCTTCGGCTGCTGAAGCATCGTCCTCTTCCGACACATCTTCGCCAGAATCGCCTTCTTCAGATTCATCTTCATAATCCGATTCATCAAGTTCCATTGATTCTCTTAACAACCGGATATGTGCTTCATCGTCATCTACCTCATCAGTGCCACCATCATAATCAATGTTGACTGCATCATCGGTGGTGATATCGGATGTGTCCTCGCGGTCTTCACCACTGAAATCCATCAAGCCGTCTTGATCTGTAACGTTAGCCATGCGTATTCCTCCGTCCATTTTTGCGCGTTGGTCGCGTGATTTTGTATTGCAACGGTCTTTTGCGGAACCACCCGTGTAATTTCTACCAATATATTATGCGAATCTAGTAAATTATGCAAGCTTAAATACAAAAATTATACAAAAAGAGAGAAGCACCCACCGAATCATCATTCGGCAAGCGCTTCTATTAAGGATAGGGATAACTCTATTATACCAGATGCTACCAACATAGCAATAGATTACATTGCACCTTTGGTCATTGCGTTCATACTAAGTTGTCCGGTATCGCCGTCCGGTGCTTGTGGCTTCTTCGCTGCATCACGTGGACGGGTAAATGCGTTTTTTGTGTCCTGCTGCTGAAGCATTTCCTTAGCCATTTCAGTTGCCTGATTCATGACTTCTTCCTGCGGCAGACCTGCGGACAGTTGCTGACGGATACTATCAGCCAGTTGCATTGCTAGTGTAGCAAAGTCACGAGACTCTTTTTCATCCAGTGCTTCCTGATCTGAACGCATACGTTCCAGAATCTCCTGCTTGTTGTCGAAGTCCTGTGCATGAAGCCATTCTTCAAGCGTAATCAGCGGTGGGTTCACTTGGAACTGTTGCTGCACCTGCATTAGCTGGTCAGCCTGCTGTTTCTTGAGTGCTTGCGTGATAGGTGCTGAAGCAAACACATCGGATCTGACGAACCATTTCAAGTTCTTCGGCCCGATTTTCTTGATCACTTCAGGGTCATATTCATGTTCCGTCACCTTACCAGCCTGTCCCACATTGATAACCGGACGCTTGTCCTTCCACTTCTCAATGATGAACAGCACAATCAGATCTGAAAGCTGCTCCACGAACAAGTCAATCTGCTTCATCTTGTCCCGGTCACGGATGGTCGAACGCTCAATCAGGGAGTTAACACCCGTGGATGTGGTCAGTGATCCGACCGAATCCCCTGTGTAAGCTTCATTCATACCGGAATAGTCCTTGATATCCGCGATAGCCCGGTCTTTCATTTCGAATAGACCTGCTGGAATATCAATCGGACGCAACTCATGAACTGCACGGGACGGCTCAATGTTGGACACCCAAACCTTACCCGGCTCCGTACCGTTACGCGCCATTTGCTGACCATTGATACCAGACTCCCGCGCCACAACCCGTTGCGGATTCTGGTACAGAGTGGCGATGATGCTTGCTGTTTGCTCTGTTTTGTTGAGGATCTTCTGCTTTTCCAAGTAGTCGGCAGCTGTAGCACTGCCCCAGAAGTCATTATCCTCTTCCTCATCCCTCAGAATGACGAATGGAAATACGGATGGCTGGATATCCTCAATGACATCCAAGAAGAAATTATTGCCTGCCGCATAGTAGTACTGGTTGATAACCTCATCACCAGCTTCATTGAAGTCCTTTTCAAAGTGCACATGCACGATGATACGGTCATCACCATCAACGGGTTGCTGATTATTGGTGTAATCATGTTCCCGCTCCAGTGTGGTGCCTGCTTCATTGTCGCCTGACCCGGTACTCTTGCGAAGACCCTTCAGTTTATCACCTGCGTACTTCTTGAACTGCTTATTGTTCTTGACCTCATCAACCGTCATAGGCATCGTGATGTCAATGTATCGGCAGGATTCAATGTCATATGCATCGGGATCTGGGAAGAAGTTCAAGTTGCTGAAGCGCTTGACCTTGACAGCCCCCATGTATAGACGGTCATCCTTATCGTTGCCTTTGTAAATGCCATCCACATCATCCGTGTCATAGACATATGCAATGGATGTGCCCTGAAGGAACATCCGGTCAATACATCTACGGATCATGTATGGTACACGCTCTGTATCCCATACATGCTTGTACGCACGTTGCACCATCTCCACCGCTTTTGCCTGACTTTTGATCATCGGTGAATAGTGGGCTGCTGGAATATTACCTGCTAAGTTGGCCCGTTTCCATGTCCGGGTATAACGGATCATGTTATGGACAGGCTTCGGAATCCATGGCGGCAGAGATACGTTGTCCCATTGCTTACCACGGTCAAAGATGTCCATGACTTTCCAACCCTTGCGAAGATCCGCTGTAGCCTGATCGGACTTGTTGAATCGTTGTTCGAAGGTCTTAATCTTCTTGACAACCTTCTGGTCAACCTTGTCCCGTTCTTCCCGCTGCTTTTTATCCTCTTCGATACGTTGCTCCAGATTCATACGGCACCCCCTTTAAAAGTCTGCATCGTCTTTATACGCCTTGCGTTGTTCCTCTTTCCATGCATCGAACGTCTTCGAGTTTGCATCGAACGCCGCCCATTCATCCACCTTGCGAAGATACTCTGCATATTCCTTCTCTTCCTCAGTGACTTCGCTGCTGTAGGATTCGTTTTCCTGCATAGCTGCGGGCTTCTGTTTGATGATGGATCGGATATCCGTCAAGTCAAACGCGCCTATACCTTCGATTGAAATACGTTCATCAACCTTACCATCTGTGTACCACTCAATAAGACGTTTTGACTGCTTCTCATCCATTTCTAAAGCCATATGCGTTTGATCTCTGTAATTAATCACGTAAGTATCCATAATATACCTCCATTCTACACGTATTCAAGATAATCGTCACTTGTTTGTTCATCATCGTCAAAATCCGGGTCATAATCAGCAGGCCGGGCTACACCATACCTATCTGGCATGGAGTATTCTGGAAGCATCAGATGCTCTGGATCTTCTGGGAGTCTCATACATAGGTAACGCAATGCATCAACCGCGTGGTCGTCCTTCTTGATTGGCTTCTCATCCAAGTTCTTATCCTCATCCATACTGAGTTCAGGGTACTTGTAATTGATAATTTCCCGAACCAAATCTGTGCAGCTACGGAATATTTTCAATTTACCACGGTTAATGTATGAATTTACACGTAGAAGACCTGCGTCTATATTGTTATTACCGGGCTGGAAGTATAGGTTATACTCTTGATAAAGCTGCATAACATTCCTACCATTCAACACATCAGCGCCACGGCTTTTCATTGCTGGGTCACCTACCATGAATCTTAAAAGACCATTAGGAATTGCATTCACCATAGGCTTAATCGCCTTTGCATGTTCAGGCAGGAGTGCGTCTGGTTTGTAGTACATCTGGTAGATATATACCACACCTTCTTTTGGATCAATAGCACCGAACAGTACTGCTGTAGGGTTCCTTATACCAAAGTCAGCGGCTACGACACGTTCCCAACCCTTAGCCATACTCATAAAATCGGGAATGTCGTCAATAATTGCTGAAGATGCTTCGGGGTACACCATCCCTGAACTGTGTTCGAATGATCCTTCAAGGAATCGTGCGATCCACCATTTTGGTTTGTTCTTGGAGATACGTGCTGCAAAGTCAGGCGGTAGGTATTTATTTAAATGAGTAGGCCAGATAAATGTCTTGATCGTAGGGTCGTAGTCCTCATGCTCTGGATGTTTTGGGCTTATACGTGCGTCATTAGATACCAATACGTCCTTGATCCAATTCATGTCGGGGTTTGAAGATACAATAAGACACTTATTTTTCATATTGTGGTGACGTAAACGTGTGAGGATCTGGTCATAGATGGAGCGTTTTATACCACTGGCTTCCTCCATGTGGGCAAGACCAATATTCAAGGATCGAAGTTTTGTCTCATCATCACTGGCAACGGCGTATATAACCGTACCATTAATCAATTTTATCTCCATCTCAGACTTGTTAAAGCCTTCAAGTAGTGGTGGTGGGATGATCTCATCCAGCAGCGTCTTGATACTTGTCCGTTTCAACAATGGGAGTGTAGGCGCTGTGATTAATGCAACGGTCTTCGGGTTTTCCAAACACCTATGGAACAACTCCCATAAAGATGCTGTAGATTTTGAACTACCAAAACCCCCAAATAATGCCAATGTTTGAGTCATAATCGACCCATCTTCATTGTACATGTAGGGGTTTTGGTGGAACTCGTACTGATGATCCTGTGGTATGTACGTTAGTTGCATCGCTCCACAGGCTTCACACACACAATAACTTGGATGCTCATCCGGTGGGACTATGAATTTACCTGATCTGCAATGTGGGCACCTTCTACCCAAGAATGGGTCATGCTGCATGACCATGTGCTTCACCCCCTGTGCACTATTCCGTGCAATTCTTTAAAATGTCTTACAGCCTGTACTGCTTCCTCTTTATCATCAAAGTACCCAAGATGATGTTCCTTGCCTTGCCAAACAGTCCTAGCCCTCCACTGGTTGTACTGCTTAAACCAACCGACTCCAGCAACACCACTCCTGTTCGCCTTAGTCAGCTTCATATTATTCATATTGACAGAATGAGGAACATTCCGTAAATTCAACTTTCTGTTATCCAACCCATTACCATCAATGTGATCTACGTCCATATCTTGTGGAGCGTTCATGATAAATCTGTGCATCTCAACATTAATAGCCTTACGACCTTCCCATGTTTGACCGTAAGCATACATGGTGCCCGACTTCATTTTGCGTACATGCCATGTGTTTTTAAAAGCCGTGACCTTGATTAAATCATCAGGGTCAATCAAAATGTAGACTTCAGTACCCTTACACTTAGCCTTGATATATACAGTACATCCTTCCAACTTGTACTCATTCTTCATATAAATCCCTCCCAATCCATACTTTATCATGGATTGGGTAGATATAGCAATAGATATAGCACGACGACTCTATTCACTAGAGTCGTCTTTTCCTTGCTGCTTCTGCATTTCTGCCTGATCTTCTTGCATAGACATTTGTTGGCTGTGCTGGTCTTGTTGTTGGCTGAGTTGTTGGAAATGTTGTTCGTCTTTTTGCTGCGCTTGGAGCGTGGCTTTTTCGGCTTCCATTTGCAACTTCGCTTGCGATTCTTGGAACTTCATTTCCATCTGTTGCTGCATCATCTGGAGTTTCAGGTCGGCTTCTTCCCGCTTGAACTGCATTTCCATCTGTGCACGTTCCAGTTCAATCTGAAGTCTAGCCTGCTCCGTTTCCAGCTGTGCTTGCAATTTAGCCTGTTCCATTTCAAAGGCCAGTTCCGGTGGAATTTCCTCTTTTTGGTTATTAGCATCCATCAGAGTCTTGTACGATCCGGTCAAAGCTTGTACAGCTTTGGTGGCTAGTTCAAGGGCATATTCTTTACCTTGACTTGTCTCACCAATGATCCGAAGCACTTCCTGAAGGATGGCTGCTGAAGCCTGAAGATGTAGTTCCTGAATCATCTGCACAGGGTCAGGCGGTTGTTCTGGGATCATTTGCTGACCGCCACCTTGCATCATCTGCTGAAGCATTGGCCCCATTTGTGGATCTTGCATAGCCTGTTCCAGCATTGCCGGGTCTTGTGCCAATTGCTGCAACATCTCCGGTGGCAAGCCACCCATGTCCGGGCCTGTGGGTGCTCCGGGTGGTACCATAGATGGATCAGGTTGTGGCATGTTCGGGTCGAACTGCTGGCTTGTCTCCAGTGAAGGGTCAACCTGCTGTTCTCTTAGCGCCTGCGATTGCAAGGCCATGTCCTGCGGGTTCATTGCCATTATTTCTCATCCCCTTTTCCCTCATCATAGCATGTCTTTACAAGCTTGGAAAGGCGTACATTTAAATTCAAAACATCACGCTGGGTCTGATAATGTGCTTCCTCTAAAGCCTTGAACTTCTCTTCCTTCATAACCTCTTCACGTCTGCGTGATTCCTTAGAAGCCGAACGATAAGTGTCAATAGCTGCAACAATGTACAGCAGTATGAGTGTGCCAAATGTACCTATCGCGATACCGACTATCATGAAGCGCACCCCTCACACGCAATATAGTTGTCACCGATCTTCTTATCAATGCTGATCAGATCACCCAGTTTGATGTCTGCTTCGTCTGTGAATTCCAGATCAGCAACGCGCGGGACAATCAATTCAGCGGCTTCTTCCTTGCTTGTTGCCATTTGACTAAATTCGGACGTTTCACCTGTGGACAAAACCGAATATACGTAAGTGTAGCGCAGTAACTCCATCATCTTCTACCGTCTCCTTTGTCATCTGGACCTACAACCAGAAATACGATTGTTATGAAAATTAAGACTGCTCCAATAAGGTAGGTCATTTTTTCAACTCCGGTCTGGGCACTGTAGTCAGCACGATTAGTTTCGCGCCGTCTTGGGCTTGGAGGATACCAGACACTTCGTTCAGGTATTCAATCGCCTTGACGTTACCCCGGTTGGCTTCGTGCTGAAGGTTCTTGATCGACTTCCGGGCTGTTACGGCTGCAAGACGTTTCGTTCTGGCTGAAGAATACAGGATCACCGGGTCAAGGTTCAGGAACTCTTCCCATAGGTTGGGGTCCCCTTGGCTCAGGTCTTGGGTCAGTTCCTCAGCGTCCATATACATCGTGCTTTGCTTGGCTTGGTAAGCTTCAGCTAATACGAGAAAAACGTGCTGCTTGTCCAGCGGCACGTAATCCTCATGTGTTGGGTCGGTGTATAAGAGTGAGTTTTGCAACATTTCAGTTAGTTTCGGAATCGCCATCGAAATACTTCCCTTCTAAATGATCTATGATTTGCTGACGGTACTTCCGGGCACCTTTGCCTGTGATGATCCACTTCAGGCCATCCTTGATGTACTTGCCCTGTCTGTGGTCCCATCGAAAACCTACTTTTTCATAGCTGGCTTCAACGTCTGCAAGTTCTTTATTCACATCAAAAGCAACTAATTTGAACCAACGCTTACCAACCTTGCTGCTGTAGATCTCAGTCTTCATATTCTCACTCTCTTTCTCAGCGGTGCGTAATAGTCCACTGTCAGGGATTTTGTACCGTCTTTGTTCGTGCGGTTTACAGCAACGATGACTCGTTCATGGCTTGTGTTTACATCTGCGAACTTGATTCGGCGGTGCTTCTTGTGCCATCTGAGGAATGCATGGGCTGTGTCGGTTGTATCATTGTCAATGACTTCCCTTGCTGAAGCACCCTTTGGTATCCTCAGCAGCGCCGTTCCAGTGAGTACCTTTGGGTTTGGCCCCATGGTTTCGAAACTAACTCTCTGATTGATCATTGCTGTCATCCTCTCTAAATAGCTACAGGTGCCTTGATCGGCGGGTGGTGATCGTAGCCCACGAACTCAAAGTCCTCGTATTTGTAGTCGTCAATGCTTTTCGGTTTGCGTTTGATGACCAATTGCGGCAGTGCCAGCGGTTTTCGTCTGAGTTGTTCTTCCACTTGCTCCATATGGTTGTCGTAGATATGAACATCCCCACCACTGTAGATCAATTCCCCCACTTCAAGGTCACATTGCTGTGCAATCATGTGGGTCAAAAGTGCGTAACTGGCGATATTAAAGGGAAGCCCCAAGAATGCGTCCGTGGATCTCATGGAGAACATGCATGACAATTTATTGTCGATGACATAGAACTGAAAAGCGAAGTGGCACGGCGGCAGTTTCATCAACGACAAATCCTTAACGTTCCAAGCATTTACCAGATGTCTTCTACTATGAGGGTCTTCTTTGATGTTTTCAATCACTTCAGCGATTTGGTCAAGACCACTATCCTCAAGTTCTTCAACCCGCACTAGTTTAAACCCATATCTGATTTTAGCGTTCTTTCTTCCAGTCCACAAATCTGAAAAGTTCCTGTCATCAATACCATGCTCTCTGCAAAATGCACTTGAGTTTGAAAACTTGTACTGAACCCCATCCTTCTCCACAGTGTAAAGCCTTTTATTATGGATTAAATCGGCGTTGTCTGCATCAGTCATCCACGTGCAATGCTTAGGGCCATACTCATACCCATTACCCCGCAAGTCTTTATCCAGCACATAGCGTACATCACTTGCTGCTTTAGCATCCCATCCCGGAATACGTTTTACACCTTCACTGAATTTCCTAAACTCTAACCAGTCATCGCACACTGACACCCCTTTACCACCATACAGATGGTATGAAAGGCTGTTCTTATCATAACATCTAGCCATCATACCCTCCCACGTCTTGCCTAATGGGTCATTCTCTTTTCCCGCACCGTTCCCAACTCCGAGATATGTAGCTTTCAGAGGTTCTCTTAGTTTAGGCGTTCTTTGTGGGACGTTCTTGTGTCTAGCACCCCAATGTCTCCAGTTGTGACCATACACCGGGCCAAGATCGCCGTTTTCATTGCTCCAAGCGTCCCAGATTTTCACGTTATTTTCCTGAAGGTAACGAATGTTTGTGTCACCACTGAGGAACCATAACAGTTCGTGGACTACTGAAGGAAGGTGAATCCGCTTGGTTGTCACTAGCGGGAATCCTTCCGATAGGTCGAATCGCAGTTGCCTACCGAAAACCGACACAGTTCCTGTACCAGTTCGGTCTGATTTTGACTTTCCGACATTGACAATATCCTGAAGCAAGTCGAGGTAGTTTTTCATATGTCTGTATTCCTCCTTTGTTTGGGTGCTGATGGTGTGAGCAGGATTTCCACGGGGCGTATGATGTTTAAGCCCAATTCTGAGATGTTCAGCGCGTTGACTTGTTTGTCATTCAACATCAGGTCAGCTTGTCCGACCATCAGGCGGGTTTTAATTTGTCCGCTGCGCGGTGGGTTTGTTGCCCGGTGCCATGTTTGGTTGTAGCTGTGATTAACTTCGTAGATGGCGTTCAGGTGACGCTTGACATCGTGGTCTGAAGGAAAATCCCCATCGAAGTTCGTAAGGATCTGGATCTCCTTATCCGCAAGGCATCCACCTGCTGAAGTATGGATGATTCCGTCACACTGTTCAAGTATACGCTTGCGAATGTCGTCAAACTTCTGACGATCAAAGTCTTCAATCAGTGCCTGCACTTTGTCGGCGTATGGTTCGTCTTTGTCGACAATAATCATGTTGGAACATACTGTATCAGGGTTGAAGCGGTTCATATCATCCAACAATCTCATAGCAGCTTGCATGGCGTTTGAATCATTGATGTCATCCCATTTCAGGACTAAGTACTTATTCATTGGCTGAAGCCCTCTCTTTCATATTAACTCTCCTTAAATTGTGATGTTGCTACCGACTTCATAGAACTCACCTTTGATACGGATGATTAAAGGTTGATTACAGATCGCACATTCCCAAAAGTCGCCGTCATCGGGAATTTCGGAATGCTTGACTTGTTGGTAAATCTCACAGCACCGTACTAACCACCCATACCCTAAACTGTTATGTTCTCCGAGATTTATCTTCATCACTCTCACCCCGTTAAACGTATTATAGCATGCTTGTCTAGTTTTGTATAGTAGATTCTGGAAAGTTAAGATTCGCGTATTCGCCATGGTGAATTTTGGCGTGTTCATCATATGCACGTGCTGCTTGCTCTTCGTTTTTGAAGTTCTTCTGAAACACCACTTTCCCATCCTTCGTAATCTTAGCTACCCAATAAGTGTACTGTTTCCCTTTATAAGTCCTGAATATCTTAGTAACCCCTACATATTGGGATGATCCCCGGCCTGTTCTATTAGCCGCATTCTGGGAACGGGTTGCAAGGCGAAGATTTTCCCGCTTGTTGTTGAGTGGGTTTCTGTCAATATGGTCTACAAGGGTATCTGCTGAAGCATCCACACCCATGATCAACCTATGAAGTGCTTTGCTTACCCGCTTGCGGCCTTGCATTTCTATAATGTACACGTACCCTTTTAGGAACCTCATTTTATGTTGCTCTGACAGGTACTTTCCATAGGTATCTTCATCCACTTCGACAAGTGTACCTCTTACGTTGAATTGAAACATGTTTTCAACCTCCTTTACTCTATTATACACCATTGGGTTGGAAAAGGAAAGCTTTTCTAATTTCAATCGATTATTTAGGTACCATGCATCACACACGAAAATTTTGGGGTACGCCATTGATGCTTTGCCAGAAGAGGTTTCCCCGCCCCGCAAGCCGCTACGCGAACATGAGTTCCCATTGTTTGTCCGTACACCCGTCTGTGCTACACTAACGCGCTGTCGCACGACCACCCCCCCACCACACCTCCTTGCTTCATCGCACTAACGCGCCGCACTACACACGCACGCGCGCTACACACCTACAACACCATGCATCACATGTACCTATGAGGTATTTGATATTTGAGGAATAAAAGTGTTGACACATGTGCATCATACATGATAAGATGTATACATGAACAACAGCAACACATCATCACCAAAACAACTCAGAAAGAATAATCACAAAAACGCTTGACAAGGTGATGCACAACATGGTATGATGAATACATGAAAGAGACGCAAGCAACATCTACTGGAACTCAGGTAAAGCGTAAATCCTGAAGCAAACGCAACGTGTACTGTAACTGTGCAACACATCAATAAGCTGGGACAGATGCCAGCCGGGACATGATCCAACCCCGTTATCAGCGGATAAGCGTAACATGCGGTGGGTGCTTGCACCTTAGTCATTATTGACGGACGTGTGTTGGGGCTACAACTTTTGAATTCCAATCAAGTTGCTGAGGTATTCAGCGGTTTGATTGGGCATCAAAGCCCAAAGGATAGTAAGACCTGCTATGCTCGTACAGGGTACGACACAGGCTGCCTTTTGTAACATTATACTGTAACGATTGATACATACTAATAGGAGGATTCGAAAATGGACTTATTAACTAATGAACAAAAGCAGCTGGAGCGTTTGCGTGAACTGCTGAAGACGCTGAAGGATGTAACGCTGACGAAACCAAGCAAAGATTCGTCGGAATACATGCAGGGGTTTTACACTGGTGTGCAGCAGCAGCACGATTTGATCCTCACAATGCTGGATAGTGCACTAAACGCTGAGCCGAAAGGATGGACTGACATCGAATGCTAATTAACATCGGGATCATTGTCCTGCTTGGTGTGATCGCTTCAGCCATGATCTACAGCGTGGATCGCGACGCTAAATTCAAGCGTAACCGTTCATTCAAGACATCCAAACTCAAATATACTGGAGGTAACAACTAATGCAAACACCTATCGTATTGTCCAACACGCACGGCCTGACGTTCAAAAAGGATCTGACTCAAATTGAATACTACGGCATCTACGCCTTCGTTGCTGAAGCTTTGAACCATGCTTATAGCGAAGAGTTTGAACAGGCATACACTACGGATGAAGTTGAATCCCTGTTCGGCTTCGCTCCAAGCGAGGGCACAATAGCCTGTACGAACCACGTCGAATGGCCCGGCTTCGAACACCTTGGCCCGGTTGACTACTTCGAACTGAGCGAGAACCACATCTTGTGCGCGGTGTTCATATACGACGATGCTGATACAGTGTACTTGAGATTGAACTAATGCTGTTCTTCATTGGGTTGATCGTCACCGCTGTCGCTGCTGCCACATGCCACGATGCTATACACGATGACTACAAACGTCACAGACGCACACGGCACTTCAAAAAGCGTAAGTAAATGCGAACAAGGCGGGCCAAAAACGGTCCGCTTTTCCCTCTTGGGAAATAAAAATTATTTCCTGACATTATTTACAAAGAATCATTGTGAAAATAATAACTAGCATACAAAAATAATATAATCAATAATAATAATAATAATAATAATAATAAATATGTATAATCATCTATAATAATTTTGTATAATCTATATATTAATAATAATTTGTATTCATTTTGGGTGTGATGCAGGAAAGTGAGATTTGTCATTTTCGTCTGAAAAATTTTCAGGGAGAGATAAACTTGAAAACAATTCATGAAAACCCTACTCAAGGTACTAAAGTACTATTTCTATGCAAATATCTTATGAAAATTAAGTGAAAACACAGTTATTAGTTTCAACTTTATCTCTTTTTGAAATCGGGAAAATACAAAAGTGCAAAATGACCCCAAAATTAATTTCCAAATCACCTGTATTTTCACATGATGCGCATACAATTTTCAATTATTAATAGCGCATAACCCAACATTAACCATGATGCAAATAGTAATGATGCGCTGAAACTGTTAAGTTTCGGCTCTTTTCAGCGCATCACAGCGTTTTGCATCACAACACAAAACCCCGCATCACCCGTTTATCTCTTTGCATGATTTTACATACACCGCATCTGGGAATTCCGCTCCCACTGATGCGCTGAGGAATCCACACTTCAGCGAATCAACGCATCATCCACAGCAATCCTCATAGACAAGACTAACAGGATGTGCTATATTAAACGTATGATTAACAGCCCGTTAAACAACGCGAACACAGTTACCTAAAACTTAGGAGGTATTAGAAATGAAAGCATTCATAACCAAGGCACAGGCGCTGAAGGAGTTCAAAGCACAGGTTGATCTGAAGCCTTTGACACCAACAACACGCCGGGTATATTGGCTAGATTACGTGGATTCTCTTCAGAAAGATGGCATCATCAGCGAACGCCAAGCCCAGACTTGGACAAACCCATTCAAATAGGAGGAATTAATTATGAGCGAACCAACAGCATTAGAGACAGCGCGCAAACACCTACGGGAACTGAAGGATGAGGGCGGTTTAAGTGTGGTCGTGCGCAAAGCAATCACCGCGCGGCGTATGTCAGACGCAGGTTACGATGATGCCCAAGTTATCAAAGCGATTAATGAGGTGGTTCACAATGAAACCAACAATTAAGAAGTGGCTTGACAAGAACGTAGCCGAATATGAAGTGAAACCATCTGCTGAAGGTGGCGAGATTGTGTTCATCCCACGCGGTGCTGCATCAAGGAAGGTCGAAGAATATTTCCACCGTTTTCATCCAGAAGTACGTGTGCAGTGGCGCGCTAACTACGAAGTATTGGCGGTGATCCTATAATGAGGATCTTTACAATCAAACTGGCTGGCCTGTACAAGATGTACGCAGGCAACTACACGAACAACGTAAAGAATGAGGACATCATCCGTTGTGTGCTGGAAGATGGGCTGAACATGGTCACAAAGCCTGAAGTGATTGCAATCCATCCTTCAGCAAATCCAACATTCACAGTCAAGTGTGAAAATGAGGGCCATATGTACCTCAGCGACTTCAGCACTGAAGATCAAGGTGCGGCAATGAGTAAAGCGCTGATGACAGCAATGGACTATCCACATACGGATGTCACGATCAGGGTTAACGGTGATATTGCTTATCTAAATCAAAGTGGCTTCAGCCATAAGCCAGAACGCTGGGAAATGCAATCGAGTGGTTGGTTAGCGTTTGAAGCCAAAGAGAAATACACTTCAGAACGTGGGGAATTGCTTGTAGGCCTTGACAGACGCAATCGTAAGGTAATCCAAGGATCATGGCTTGGTGATGTGAAAGGCAAGCTAACATCACACGGCAAAGTGTTCAGATATAACCCGAACAGCTTCAAAAAGGCTGTTGAATGGCTGAACAAATTGGAGGGGTCAGAGTGATAACAATAACACGCAGCTTGTTGACAGGTAAGATCACAATCGAAGGGCTGACACTGGCTCAATTCTACGGTCTAGCCGTAGCCTATGGATTAGTTTCGCATGGTGATGAGGTGCAAGAGTGTAAGGACTATGGATATGAAGTGCCTTCAATAGAAGCATACCGTGAGTTGAATATAACATTAACGGGCCGCGCTTTTGATTTTAAAAGAGAGGACTTGACAAAATGAATAAAGCCCAGTTGCTGGAGCAATTGAGAGTGTTGGTTGAAAATGCCCACATTGAATCATACGCTGATGGTGTAGAGTCAGCTATTGATCTGGTCGAACAGCTTACAAGCATCACAGACCCAACCTTTCCAGATGTTATCAAAGACCCTATCCCAATGCGGGATTATGGTGTGCTGTATCTGGTGTTGGATGGTTCAGACGGTATGTGGTACGTAACCCGTCAAGATAAGGTAATTGACCGCAGCATGTCCGATAAGATGATTGAAAGACTTTGGGCTTTGGCAGTGATTGAATACTACCCAGAAACGAGGGAAACCGAATGAATAAAGAAGCATTCCTAAATGAAGTCAAGGCCAAGCTTGCATCTGTGAGACACTCAGCGTTAGTAATTCATGTACTGTCTGAAATACTGGCGAACCACACTATCCCAGCCATTGACTGGAAGCCGATCAACATCACGCAGATGAAGGTGGGTAGAAATTACCTGCTGTGGGATGAGTGTCATGTTTGCCCCATTGCAGGGTTCATGGATGCTAGTGGTGATCTCATCAAGTTGTCAAGTGGCCGAGTTTTGAATGATGTGACACACTACGCCGAATTCAATAAACCGGAAGGGGTTGAGTAAGATGAATAAGAAGGAAGCCACCGAACTCTTCAGCGAACAATACCCGGAACTTGGTCACCGTGGCAAGCATGATGACAAACCACTAGTACGTCAGGCTTGGAACGACTTCAAAGATCGTCTACATACACAAGAAGCCATCACAACGTACCAAGCGAACATCTGGCAAAACCCGTTCCTGAAGAAAGAAGATCGCTAAACGCTCTTTACAAAGCGCTCTTTGCAAGTTATGATGTGTACAGAGGTGAAGACATGAAGACTTGCAAAGAGTGTGAACGAAAACATCATGCACGGGGGTACTGCAAAGTGCATTACCGGGAATATGTGCTGAAGCCGAATCAACCTCAAGAGCCGTGTAAGGTGGAGGGTTGTAACAAGGCTATTGATCTGGACTACTCCAGTAAAGGCTTGTGCGCCATGCACGGTACAAGGTTGAGAAGGCACGGCAACATAGAAGGTACTTCAGGAAACTCCAGAAGTTCAAGACCTGTAGCATCTTTTATAAAGGAACTGCATGGTGTAGACGATGTGCTTAACTACCACATTGGGAACATAACAAGCTGGGCGAAGTTGTGCCGCATGTACTACGGGCATAAGTGTAGCGTGTGTGGTTGGGATGAAAGCACCTGTGATGTGGATCATATAATACCCGTGAGTGAAGGAGGTGAAAACACAATAGCGAACGGGATGGTACTGTGTCCGAATCATCACAGGCTGAAACACAGAGATAGACGCAATGATAACTGGACTGAGTCACAGATGGCTGAGTTCCAACAGTTGTTAGGCTCAGAGCGCCCACCCCGCAAGGGGTAGGGGTTGGCACATTGCCAAAATAAACGAAGGGATTGGTACTATGAACGTGCTTAAATTACTGGAGTACATTGGAGAGCAGGAGCAGAAAACGCGTAACTCCCACGTAGGTAACGGGTTCCCATACTCGCAAGGGGCTAAGGAAGGAAAGCTTACAGCCTATTCAAACATCCGATCCAAGATCAATGAGTTACAGTTGGAAGAGCAGGTCGACACATTCGTTGAAGATCCCAACCCATTTGAACCAAAGCCGCGCATGCTGGAGTCATTCAGAAGCTATGATGCTGATGTGTTTGAAGGATGGGCGTCGAAGTTGGTTGAAAAGGGACTTGACCCGAAGGATATCATGAGTGTTCATCCTCCAGCATGGGATGGGGACACATACAAAATGTATTATTGGTCTAGTCAGACATGACACCGGAAGAGGAAGTCTATGAAGTTGCTGACAAGCTGGTCCGCAAATTAAGACGGGCCGGGGTAGTTGTCCACCGCAAGAATTCAAAGTCAACCAACACCGTGTATTTAAAGCTTGACGAAGGAATGGCTTTTGGGGTAAGGATTAGCGACCATGAGGATGCAGTACATAGACCTTACCTCTTCAATATCATCACAACCGGATTCAAGGAAAAGGCAAGATGGAACGGTATAACCCACCGATTCTATTTCAAACCGGATGGGCTGTACAGATGCATTAACAAGATTCTGAAGACTAGGCAGTCTCGAATGAAGAATATGGGGCTGGCAAGGTACAAAGCACTCATTGATATTCGTAAACGGCAAAGCCAATCACACAAGGCAGGCGGTGAATAAACCGCTTGCTACATTATATGTACAAGGGGATGGGTATATGACTAAATCATTTCAGCCCTTCAAGGGCCGCACGTTGGAGAAAGGCCAACACATCGAAGTCTATTTCAACTTACATAAAGGCATATTCTCCATTAGAGATATGAGAACAGGGTTTGTTGTCGGTCACGCTCCACGAGTTTGGATGTACCATTGCAGTTTTAAAGTGTCTGAAGCAGGTAGACAGCGTGTACTTGAATCAGGTCGCAAGAATGTCCATGCTTTTGTCCGGGGCTACTTTGAAGGCTTTGGTCCACCGGATAACATTGGAGGATGGAATCCATTCACTTATATTCCATACAGCATGAAACACTTTCAAGATGTGCTTGACAGGTGCGATCTGATTGCAGCACAGCAAGTATACTGTTTCGGAAAAGGCGGGATGTACAAATGAAGCAGAACCGGACGTTCGTAGGTCTTGCAGTGTTGTGTGTTGCTTTCTGGGGCATCATTATCTTTCAATCAGTAAGACACTTTATGGAATAGGGGTGGAGAGTATGGAAACCAGAGTTAAATGGAACCTTGATGAAGCAACGGAAATCAGCGTGTTGTCTGGATGGGATATCATCAGATTCAAGAAGGGTGCGAATAACTGGATGTACGGTATTACAGGTAAACCAGATGTACGCTCCATTACACATAGCAAACTGCCTGCACTGCTTGAGAAATATGAATCTGCTGGATGTGGCGTATTGATTGCAACACCTAAGAAGGAAGAACCGCTGAAACTGGGTACGAAGATGGTTGAGGTGTCCACCAAAGAGTTTGACTGGAAAGATGTTGCTTATGTGAAGATAACCAAGGGGAACGGTAGAGTATTAGAGTTCAGATATCGAGATACAGACCACAAAGGGGATTACGTTTTTGAATTAAGTGTGATACCTCCGGGTGAGGTTGCAATTCTGAGTCACGCGAACTGGTATACGTGGGAGATTGAGGCTGATATAAAATCAGCAAGTAATGTACATGTGGAGATATTAAATCATGATGGCGAAATGATGCAGTATGAAAAATAATTGTGATGCACCTCTTGCAAAATAGGGGTGCATCATTTATAATAAGATTCATGAGAGGGGATGAGGGTATGTACACTGAAGCAAGGTATGCCTACAATAGTCGTGATAAATTCGAACCAAAAGTAGACGCTTTTAACTCTTTACTTGATGGCGAACAGGTTGTAAGCCTGAACATCACGAATACGATGGTTCAAGGAGAAAGCCATCTTGTACAACAATTGGTGTTGAAGTTGGGTCTGGATCACGCAAAACTGCTAGTACAAAAATTACAAGAGGGGATTGACAAACATGAAAACGAAATTGGAAATTAAACTGCAATGTGACGCATGTGCGGCAACACGTAAGAAGAATGAACTGGTGTACGATGCAGAGACTTTCAAAGCCTACTGCACAAACATCAGTGTCTGCAACGACAAGCATCCGAACAGTTACCACAACTTTGCAGAGCGTGGAACACAGATTCCGCTGGTAACATACTCTGAAGCTGCCGAAACGTATCGCTCCAAATTGCTGGCAGATGCAGACAAAGACACACTTCGCGCTTTGGAACTGACGGAAAAGCCAACCACGATCCGATTTGAGAACTTCGAACTAGCTAAATACGTGATGGCAATCCGTGACCAACGTGAAATGGCTTCGATGAACGCGGTCATTATGGATATCATCAAGGATCACATGACCATGATGACAGATGCCAAAGCCATTATCCATTCAGGCACAGTGCTGGAGCAAAAGCAGGAGGAAATTGCAGAGCAACAGGAACGTATTGAGGATCTGAAAACCGTCAATAAGCCAACATACACGCCTAAAGACGATAGCGAGGATGTGATCTAATGGAAGATTCCAAACTCACAATCCAGATTGATGACACAAAGCCTAATCTGAAGAGGTTGCGTGGTGAGAATAAGGAAGCATTCATGAACGTCATCAAGACATTTATCGGGTTGGCTGAAGAAGCTGCTGACCTGAAAGCGCCGATCCCATGGTTTGAAGTTCCGGGGATGCTGAATGACAAAATGACCTTCAAGATGTTGACTACAGCAGTCATGCGCGCCATGTTCAAGGTGAAGGATATCAACCCCGACCACTTCAGCGTACTTGGAGCCACCATCCACCCATTATCACGCTTTAGTGCTCTGAAGCCGAACGGCTCAAAGGATTACTCTTCATGGCGCAGGCACTTTGCACTGGATGAAGATTCCGACATAAATGAGGACAGCATTGAGCAGATTATACGTAAGATGCTCTACTACATGCGATACATCGACATCAACACCTTTGGGCAGGCTCATATGAGTAACCAAATGGAATCATACAAGGCGTTGGGTATGGAAGCCGCTGAGAAGCTTCCTTTCATCCCGGCGCTGAGATATCAGCAAGAGCACTTTGGGGATCTGGCTGTGGGTCAGTTCTGGCACGACATTGGAGCGTTCAAGTGTGGTGAGGTCACCAGTGAGATTGACACTAATTGGGGATGCCTTGCATGCAGCGTGGGTGCTATGACTGAGTTTGAAGCATACAGGGTTTGTGATACATGCAACGCAGGCTTTAAAGTCAAGGCAGACTAACCATCTGCCTTTTCCTTTGACTCGAACCGTTTTATGTGATACATTAAACGTAAAACGATTCGACTGAAAGGAGAAAACAACATGCCATTGCCTAAATTGGGTGTATTCGAAAAGACAGAACTGGATATTAGACGCTCAATCAACCGCTTGGAAATCCACCGATTGAACAACCCGGATGATGCTGAGGTGGTTCGACCAATCATCAAAAATCTAACGTCTGCAAATGAATACCTGCAAGACGCGCTGAAGACAAGAAAGGAGACTGTATAATATGTTCGCAACGGATGGGGATTCCGTATATGTAACACCAAAGACACATAAGCAAGTTGACTTCATCACCGGAAGCATGGGCGGCACTTACTCCAAGGTCAAAAACCATTGTAAACTGCCGCGCACGTTGGGTGTGATGACTGAACTATGGAACAAACTGCCTGACCTACGCACGGAAGCTGCGTTCATGGAAGAGGGCATGAAGATGAAGAAGGAAATGGATACCATCCTATCCAAGCGTACTGACGCTGTGTTGTTTGATGGTGACAACCTTCGCCCATATCAACGTGCTGATGCTGAATTCTTGGCTACACTGGAATGCGCTGGAGTATTTAACGAGCCACGTACAGGGAAAACCCCTACGATTCTGGAAGTTGTTCGAATCAAACGGGCAAAACTCACACTGGTGGTTGCTCCAGCTTCTTTGCTTTGGACTTGGCATACACAGGTACGTCAATGGCTACCGAATTTCACACCGTTCGTCATTGAGGGTACGAAGAACGCTGAGAAAATCGTGGACGAAATGCTGAAGACTGACGGGCAGAAGATCCTGATCGTATCCAAGAGCAGCTTGAACAACCTGAGTCTTGGAGCATTTGACATAGCTATCGTGGATGAAGCGCATTACCTGCGTAACTACAACACCACTCAATCCAAGGCTGTGTACAAGATCAAGGCTAAGAGCCGTTTCGCTTTGACGGGTACACCTACAGTGAAACATCCTTCAGACATCTTCGGTATCCTGAAATTCCTTCAGCCAAAAGCACATTCAAGCTTCTGGGGATGGGCAGGCAGATACTTCAGAGAGGATAAGAACTACCACAGTGGTAACCCGGAAGTTGGGGCACCAATCCCAGAGCGTCAAGCAGAGTTGCAGCAGACGGTGGGTTTAATCTCCACGGCACGTAAACGTTCTGAGGTTATGCCATGGTTGCCGAAAAAGGCATACAAGGTCATCAACGCACATATGCCTATAAAGCAACGGAAATACTATGACGACATGCGGGATACCTTCATGGCTGAGTCTGAGGATTCAACAGTTGTGCTGGATGCTGAGAACATCATGACCCAGATGATTCGTCTTCGCCAACTGAGTATTGACCCACGACTGGTTGGATTCAATGTGAAGGGCTGCAAGACAACGTTGCTGGAACAGATTCTGAAGGATCAGGAAGAGAAGTCACCTGTGATCGTCATGAGTATGTTCACAAGTTATCTGGATCTACTGAAGGAAGACTTGACCAAAGCAGGCTATACCGTGGATATGATCACAGGTAAGATGACAGCCAAGAAGAAGCAGGAAGCAGCTAACAAATTTCAGGCAGGTGAAGTAGATGTTCTCTTGTGTAATATTATTTCAGCAGGTGTCGGGTGGACACTTGACCGGGGGGATACCGTTATCTTTATTGATAATGCATGGAACCCATCAGATCAACAGCAAGCAGAAGATCGTGTTACCCCAACCACACAAGGTGTGAAGCATGATCACAATATTATCCACATATCCACAATAGATAGTGTGGATCAGCGCATGTTTGAAATCTTGGGTCAGAAAAAGTCCTTGACAGATATCATTAACGAAGGTGGGCGCGAAGCCGTCCGTCAACTATTGAGGGGGTAGTGCTATGTCGTACTACGCAAGACGTATAAAGCGGAAGCCTACGAAGTATAGAACCCCGCTTTATAATGATGTGTTGAGTTGGAAGTTGTTTATGGTTGGGGTACGAAGACAACCCAAGAGTGTTGTGGGAAGACGTGTCAAGTTATGATGAGACGTTACATGATCTACTGCAACCAATGTAAGGCAGAGAAGATTAAGCCCATGCCTTATAGACAATGGTGGGCTTATCAGAAAGCGAAGGTGAAGAGATGATTAACCCACTAATTGAGTCCACAGTGCGGGAGTTCTTAGGTACGCCAGCATCACCTGCACTGCTGGCTGTTACAGCATCTGCTTTGGTGTCGTCTGCACTCAATGCATGGTTGAAAAGTCGTGGGCACACCTTTATCATGGGTGGGATCAATAAAATCTTGTGGATTGCTGCTGGAGTAGTAACCATGGACTCGTTCTTTAACTTCATTAACGCCGCTGAAGCACTTTTCAAGCTATAGGTTTCAGCCTTGACGTTTAACGTTAAACGTGATACGATGTGTTTATCAAATATCTGGGAGGTTTACCATGAGAATTGACACGAACGGTGTTGCTAAACAGATAGCCAATAACATTATCAGCAAGGTGGACGCTATGCCGCACCTGATGAATAAGCTGGACTTCACAGATGCAGGCGACCAAGATTCCGCAGTGCGTGATGAATTGGACTTCTTGCTGGATGGTGGGTTAACGGTTAAGAAGTACGAAGTGATGCTTGAGGAATTGCTGGAGCACGACTACATCATTGAAGCATTCGACACAGCCAACGAAATGCTGAAGGAGTATCGCCGGGAATTAGAGAACCACAGACTGGAAGCACGGGAACAGATACGTGAATATGTAAGAAGTATACTTTAGGGAGGGCTTGGGATGTCGGACGAATTGCTGGATCGGTTGGGCACATACTTCGTGTACCACAACATCTACACACGGTTCAACATCCCCTTCCACCAATACATCACGATGGTACAACATGGAGCGTGGCAGGGGTTTATAGCAGCACAATAATTTGACTATGGGGAGCAATGAACATGAAAAAATTGAGGTTGGTACGTGGATCTGAAGTCGGAACGTTTTTGCAGGATCGCTGGAGTTGGAAACGCCGTTGGGTGGACCACTTGGTCAAAAAGACACCTGACGGCAAGCTTTTCTT
>CALNBT010000082.1 GCA_937874345.1 uncultured Prevotella sp. | reverse complement strand
CTGAAGAGGTCGCAAAAAGCAAGAAAGGCTACACCAACAAATTTCTTCTCGAAGAGCTGAAGCAAAGCAAGCGATAAGTTGCTCTGGGCATTTTTATCGTACAGGTTTTGGTAATGATAAAAAGAACTGCATGGTTTTGCAACACAATGTTATCTATATTGTCGGTCAAACGGGTTCTTATCGCCCATCAATTTCATTTGTTTTGCAAATCTTTGTTTATCAAACTGTTAAAGTACAATTTAAGACTTTTCAACTATATTGTTGCCGTTTCTACACAAAGAGCAGCAACAAGAGACTGATGGATTCATGACAATTGTTTTATGTTCGTTCGAAAGTGTTCGTTTCTTCTCGTAGAATCAAGCAAAAAAATCCTCCAACAGACTTATACAGTCTACTGGAGGAAAGTTCAAAGATGCAGCATGACAATAACTGGCAATACGCAAATCAAAATCTAAAACTTTTCAAATTTATCTTTTGAGGTTCCACAGAAAGCGCATTTTTCGTCAACATTGGCAGCATCATAGGTGTTTCCACATACAGGACACACCAAATAAGCCTTAGGCAATGTATTTTCTGTCTTTGCATTCAATGCTGCTAATGCCTGTCTGTAAAAAGCTTCGTGCTTCTTTTCTGTATCATTTGCCCATGTGAAAGACTTCACGGCCTTGTCAGCATTTTCTGTTTTAGCCTCAGTAATAAACTTAGGATACATCTGTGTATTCTCATAGCTCTCCCCGTCGATGGCAGCTTGCAGATTCTCTGCAGTTGACTTCACCTCAAATTCTGGCTTAAAGGGTTCCATCTTCTCGCCTAAACTTTCCAAAGCCTTTGTGTGATTGGCGGCATGGATAGATTCAGCCTTGGATGCAGCTAAAAAGAGTTTGGCGATGGCATCATGCTTTTCTTCCAGCGCCTTCTTGGCAAAAGCTGCATATTTAGCGCTGGCAGTGGTCTCACCTTTGATTCCCTCTCTCAAGTTTTCAATTGTTTTCACTGGCTTGGTCGAGCAACTTGTGAATGCGATTGTCATTAGCATGGCAAAGGCAATAAATAAATACTTTTTCATATTCATTACTATTTTAATAATGTGAAAGAATGTTGTATATTAAAGTGGCATCATATAATTATACACCAGATTGCCA
>CALNBT010000081.1 GCA_937874345.1 uncultured Prevotella sp. | reverse complement strand
AGAACAAACAATTCAATTTGTAGAAAATCTAATATTGTTAATTTAAATCAAACTTATGAAAAAAATCGGTTGTTATTATTATTGATGGCAGCTTTCATGACAAGTACACTTTTTGCGCAAAACATGACGTATAGCGGTGTTGTCGTTGACGAGCAAAATGAGCCAATTGTAGGAGCCTCGGTTATGCAGCAAGGCACGACACAGGGTGGGGCTACAGATGTAAATGGACGCTTTAGTGTCACTGTTGACAGAGATGCTAACCTAGCTGTTTCGTACATTGGATATGACACACAAATTGTCAAGGCACGAGACAATATGAGAGTGGTCCTAAAGCAGACAAACAAGACACTGAATGAGGTTGTCGTGATTGGTTATGGTTCATTGGATAAAAAGCAAGTTACCAGTGCCATCACTTCTCTCAGTGCAGAGGATATGATGGTTGGAGTAAGTGGTGCAGATATTACCACAGCTCTTCAGGGAAAGATCAGCGGCCTGGTAATGGACAACATGGGCGGTGTCAATTCGGGCTCAACCATTCAGTTGCGTGGAATGACCTCCATTAATGCCGGTCGGTCTCCATTGATCGTTATAGATGGCTTTCCTGGAGGTGATATTCGTTCGCTTTCACAGGACGACATCAAAAGCATTGATGTCCTGAAGGATGCGTCTGCCGGAGCTATCTATGGTACTCGTGCTGCTTCGGGAGTGATCCTGATAACAACAAAGAGCGGATCCAATACCAATGGAAAACTGAAGGCTAGTTATAGTGTTGAGATGTCTAAAAAAGACTATTATAATGCTCCGGAGTTGCTTACCGGTCGTGAATATGCTGACCATAAAATCGGAACGGATTATGGCAGTGATGTCAATTGGTTTGATGAGATGATCAACCATCATAATTTTTCAAGCAAACATCATGTTTCTCTTGAAATGGGTACAAAGGATACACAACTATATACTTCTGTATTCTACAATAGCAATGTTGGTTTAGCAAAGAAAGAATCACGTGAAGACTGGGGTGGACGGTTGAATGCCAGCTTCAGATTGTTTGATGGGTGGTTGGAAGTACGTCCAAAAGTAGATTATAGGCAGGCAAAACGTGTCAATAACTTCCCAGATTTCGCACAGGCTATGCGAAACAACCCAACACGTTCTCCATATGATCCTGCCAGTGAAACAGGATATAATGTCTGGACCAACGAATCGCTTGACTATAATGTGATAGCAGATGCTTTTTTGAGCGACTATAACGGTACCGACAAATGGTTTAAGCCAGAAGTTGTATTCAAATTAAATATCAAGCCTATTGATGGTCTTTCATTCCAACAAACGGTTGGCTATGAAAACCGACAGTGGGAAATTCACCAATTCACATCGAAATACCATCGCAATGAACTTGAGAATTCTCGTAAAGGAGATGCATATTTAGGCTTTAGCAAAACAGAAAATGTTACATCTGAAGGTTACTTTACCTATTTGAAAGAACTGGCTGGTGGCCATAATATCAATGCTACTGCTGGATATTCTTATTTTGAACGCAATGGTGACGGATTCAATATGGAAAACTACGATTTCTCTGTTGACGGAATCAAATATTGGGATATTGGTCAGGGCACGTACTTGAGTGATGGTAAAGCTAATATGTCTTCAAATAAAGACATCACCGAACGCTTGTTCTCTCTTTTTGCACGTATCAATTACTCATATAAAGATACTTATATGCTAATGGCATCTATCCGACATGAAGGCTCATCTAAGTTTGCGGTTAACAACCGTTGGGCAAATTTCTGGGCTTTGTCTGGAGGATGGAGAATCAGCAACGAGCATTTTATGAAAGATATCTCTTGGATTAACGACTTGAAACTGCGTGTTGGTTATGGCGTGACGGGCAATAATGACTTTAGTTCATCTTACATGGCTAACATGCTTGGCTCAGACGCTTTCTGGATGCTCCCCAATGGCGTTTGGCAAAAGTCATATGGAAAGACTCAAAATGTAAATGCTAATTTAGGCTGGGAAGAAAAGAAAGAATGGAATTTTGGACTGGACTATTCGTTCTTTGACAATCGGTTGTATGGTAAGTTTGATATTTACCGTCGTAAGATCGATAACTTGATTTATAGCGTAAAAGTTCCTCAACCACCATATACACAGGGCTCTCAGTATCAAAATATTGGTAGTATGGAAAGCAAGGGATGGGAACTTGAAGTCGGCGGCGATATCATCCGGACAAAAGATTTGCGCTGGACGTCAAATTTGAACTTGAGTCATAACAGTGGTAAGATCCTGACCCTATGGGGTAATAACACCTATTATAACGGTAATGGATTTCCTGCTCCAGGATCACCGGGTGATGCAGCCCGTATTCAAGAAAATTCTACAATCGGTTCTTTCTATCTTTGGAAGTTTGCTGGATTTGATAAGGATGGAAATTTTTTGCTTTACAATAAAGAGGGAAAAGTGATACCAGCAGCAGAGAAAACAGAGAATGACAAACAGTTTATCGGCAACTACAATCCTACCCTGATTGTTGGTTGGGCCAATACTGTCGTCTATAAAAACTTTGATTTGGGAATCAGCATGCGCAGCTGGATTAATTTTGATGTATACAATACTTTGAATATGTATTACGGAATCCAGGGACGTGGAAATCTAAATGTTTTGAAAGACGCTTATGGTAAATTTGATCAGATAAAAGGTGAAAAACAAATCTGCGATTACTATTTGGAAGATGGTACTTTCTTGAAAATAGATGCCTTAACCCTGGGCTACACCTTACCGATAAACAAGTCTTCCAAATATATCAATCGAATCAGAGCATACTTTACCGTTGGAAATCTATGCACAATAACCGGTTATAGCGGAATGAATCCCGAGGTGAACATTACTGGATGGGATGGAGGTACAGAAAAGTTCTGGGATCATTTCTATCCTAATGTTCGCACATATACATTAGGTTTTCAGTTTAACTTCTAAAGAACGACATTCAAGATGAAAACAAATAAAATAGTAAAATTGGCTTTGGTCGGAGCTGTATGTCTGAGTGCAGGTACTTCGTGCAGTACAGACCCAACCTTTTATTCACAGGTTGTTCCGGAAACATTCTATTCTTCACAGGATGCTGTCTGGCAACGTTTTGATCGATCATTTACCCACTGGCGTTGGTATGAGGCCAACAATAATCCAAGATGGATGATGCAAGAACTCGGTACGGATGAATTTTGCCTTCCTAGTCGTGGAAGCGATTGGTTTAATGGTGGAGTATATCAAAAAATGCACCATCATGAGTATACAGATGATATGCCGTATATTGAAACAGGATGGACTAATTTCTCTATGGGTATTGCCTTGGCGTGGGATGCTTTGGAAGATCTTGAAAAAGTAGACTTCGATCGTCTTGGATTTCCACAAGGTACTCGTGAGAATATGTTGAACCAACAACGTACGTTGGCTGCTAAATTATATTTGGATGGTCTCGATTTCTTCGGAGGTGTACCTTTATATACAACTACTCAAAGTGCGGTAAAAGGACGGTCAACTGCTGAACAAACGTTCAATTTTATAGATTCGTTATTGGACATTGCGATTCCAAACCTACCAATCAAGGAAACTTTAGGGGCTATGGAGAACGGCAGCATCAACCGTGCAGCAGGCGCTGCAATCAAAGCAAGATTGTATTTCAATGCCAAGCCTTATATAGGAAAGGAAATGTATCAAGAATGTGCAGCAATTTGCCAAGACATTCTTGACGGAAAATATGGCAAGTATGCATTGGATGATGATTGGACCAAGACATTTGGTTTTAATAATGAGACTTCTAAGGAAATCATTTGGTCCGTGCCTAGTGCCAATTCCAAACTTGAAACAGACGGTGGATATTGGAGTGATATGGTTCCTTACAACTATAAGAACTACCTCGGTGGCTTAGAGGGATCAGGATCTAACAACGGAATAGGGTTAATTCCAAGTCTGGATCCCACAGGAAAGCGATATCCTTACCGACTGGGTGGATGCTATGCCAAGTTTAATGATAAGGATATTCGTAAACAACCCTATGTATACCTCGGCAATGGGAAGTATCGTGGAATGTTTATTGTAGGTGAATTGCGCAACCCATTGAATCCTGATTGGGTTTGTACAGGAAGCCGAGAATATAGAGGGCAAGTAATTACCGTTGTTGATCAAGTTGCTTATTTTGCGAAAGTCGGAAAAGATCCCCAATATCCAAATGTAGAGTCTTTGCAATCTAATGTTGGAACAGCTGAAGAAAACTCTTGTGTAAGATTAATCAAGCGGAGTCCACGCCCAAATCAGAGTGAGATGAACCGAAAGTTTGACCCAGACGTTCCTGTTATTCGACTTGCAGAAATCTATTATATGTTAGCCGAATGTAAGATGAGATTAGGCGATAAGGCAACTGCAGCCCAATTAATCAACACTGTACGCAAACGATATTTTGTGGATGGCGACCCAGACCCAGTTACTGTGGCTAATCTTGACAAATATAGAATGTTGGATGAGTGGATGATGGAGTTTCTCGGTGAAGGTAGAAGAAGAACCGATCTTGTCCGCTGGGATGCTTATGTTACCGAGTCTTGGTGGGATCATCAAGCAACAAACAACAAAAATCTTAACAGATTCCCAATCCATTACAGTTTGATTGGTGCCAATAACTTGCTGGTTCAGAATCCTGGTTATGGTGGTAAATAATTAATAATTCATTAATCCGCAACAGACAGATGCTTGTTGCGGATTTTTTTTATGCACACAATAGTCTATCTTTTTTATCTGGAATGAACTTCCTTGTTGGCTATACCACAAATCTCTATTTGCAGGAAGTAAACTTATTAAAGAAGGAAAGAGTGGCGCTTGTCTATTATTGACGATAACTGGTACGATCCTTTCTATTTATTGAAAAGATAAAAGCGTCAAGAAATGAGAATCATTACTTGACGCTTTTACGAAGAAAGTGTTATTTTATTCCAGTGATTCTGTTTGAATACTTTCAACGTTACCCGTTACAGGATTGAGAATAATGTGTGTCGTAAATTTCTTTCCGAAGAGTTCTCCACTGATGTTTTCAATTCTTCCGAATTGAGCTGCATAAGTTTCGAAAGTAGAAATGGGTTGTTCTTCTTTGGAAAGGGTGACTTCTATCTTTCCCGGAAGATTGACATTTATTCCGACATCGTCTTTATTTTTCTTTTGAGGTGTATTGTTAAGTTCTAAAACAGGGATAACCTTTAAATCCTTGATACGAATATAATATGGTGCCCCACCCAGATCATCTTTGTCAACCATACCCAGATGCTTCGAAAAACGGAAGAGTAGATCACGGTCAACCTCTTTGTTAGGGATGTAAGTGATGACAATTTCTGTCGTATCCGCAGTGGAAGTTCCTTGAAAAAACGTTAACAGTCCTTGTTCTTGAGTATCAAGATTGTTCAACATAATCCG
>CALNBT010000080.1 GCA_937874345.1 uncultured Prevotella sp. | reverse complement strand
TGGCCTTGGTCGTTAATGTCTACTTTTTGTTGGACAACACCGATATTGTGTTTGGCATTTGCATCATCAGACTTGCCCGTTAACACTCCCAACCTGACGTTGATGTATTTCTTATTTTCGCTTAACCACATGCTTTCCATCTTCACTGGATCCATAGCCACAACCTTTGCTGTTCTTGATGGCCATAATACATATACGTTCATGGCAGAAACAGGTTTGGCATTATTCTGAAAGGCATTATAATACAGCATGGCCCGATAAGTACTATCGGGCGTCGTTGCCCAACTGCATAGATAAGGCGGATTGAAGGTTAGCGTCTCACCTCCATCGGTCTGAGCAGAACCCACCTGGTTGGCAGCAACCGTATGCATGTCTACCATCTCTGCCTTCAGATATGAATAGGTACCATCGCCCGTATCGTAGTTGCCAACGGTACAGGCAACTAGCACCAACAGAAGGGCAAAAGCCAATATACCTTTTTTCAGCATGTCCTGGTTACGTTTAGAAACCGTTCGGTTTAAAACTGATTTTCAACGATATCCGTCAACACATCAGTGATGTTCAAGCCGGCAGCTTTTACCTGCTGGGGAATGAAACTGGTAGGAGTCATACCAGGAGTGGTATTTACCTCCAGCATGTTGATTTGATCTTTTCCATCGGCAGCTTTCGTAATGATGTAGTCGATGCGTATAATTCCATTGCAACGTAGAAGATCGTATATTTTGCTTGTCTCCTCAGCAACCCTCTTTGCCGTTTCGTCAGAAATGCGGGCTGGTGTAATTTCTTGCACCTGACCATTGTATTTGGCATCGTAATCAAAGAACTCATTGCTGGTTACAACCTCGGTTGCCGGAAAAACAACAGATTTATCCTTGGTCTTGTAGCATCCTATTGAGATTTCGGTTCCTTCCAGGTACTGCTCTATCATGGCAGTATCACTTTCCATAAAGGCCACACGAAGGGCAGGAATCAACTGATCTGTGTTCTTGACTTTCGAGATACCGAAACTTGAACCATCGGCAGCAGGCTTCACAAAACAAGGCATCCCAACAATCTCTTCCACATATTTGTCAGAGAGACTTTCTTCCTCTCCGCGACGAACCAAGATGTTCTTAGCCACATTCACGCCGAAACTGCCAAGGTATTGATTTAATACATACTTATCAAACGTCATGGCCTCAACCAGCACACTGCTGGTAGAAAATGGCAGATGTATGAGTTCAAAGTAGCCTTGCATGATACCATTTTCACCGGGAGTGCCGTGAATGGTAATATAAGCGTAATCAAAAACGATAGCCTTACCATCTATCATAAACGAGAAATCATTCTTGTCGATAGCTAAGGTATCACCATTTTCTAGATTAACGTTCCAATCTAATCCCTTTACTTCAACTATATAGACGTTGTAACGCTCTTTGTCAAAAAAGGAGTATAGGCCTCTGGCAGAGCGAAGGGATACATTGTGTTCGGAAGAATCGCCACCACAGATGATGGCTATGTTTCTTTTAAAATCGTTCATATCGTATGTTTTAGTGGTTTATTCTGCAAAAGTGTCGTTGGTTGTACCCAAGATATAATTGCGCCATTTGTCAATGAGTAGTTCCAAGTCGGTGGGCAGGTCAGAGGTAAAGTCCATCTGTTTACCTGTTGTCGGGTGAACAAAGCCCAGCGTCCGAGCATGTAATGCCTGTCGGTCGCAAATCTTAAAACAGTTTTGTATAAAGGCTTTGTATGTTGAACTGCGCTGTCCGCGAAGTATTTCTTTCCCTCCATAACGTTCATCACCGAAAAGAGGGTGTCCAAGATGTTTCATGTGCGCACGAATTTGATGTGTGCGGCCCGTCTCTAGAATACATTCAACCATGGTAACATATCCAAATCGCTCAAGTACATGATAGTGGGTTACAGCCGGTTTTCCTACCTCACTATCAGGACTGAAGACGCTCATGCGCAAACGGTCCTTGGGATCACGCGAGATATTTCCCTCGATCCTGCCGTCATCCTCCAACAGATTTCCCCACACCAAGGCATGATAGCTGCGGTGAGTGGTCTTGTTGAAGAATTGCAGTCCTAACTTTGTCTTGGCAACAGGTGTTTTAGCAACAACCAGCAGTCCGCTTGTATCTTTGTCGATACGGTGCACCAGACCCACTTCTGGGTCATTGGGATTGAATGACTCCAAATCTTTTAGATGCCAGGCAACAGCATTGATCAGCGTGCCATGAAAGTTTCCAGCACCCGGATGAACCACCATCCCAGCAGGTTTGTTCACCACCATAAGATCAGTATCCTCGTAAACAATATCCAAGGGAATATCTTCGGCTTCAATGGAACTCTCATGGTGTGGACTGTCTAGCATCAAAGTGATGACATCCAGCGGACGAACCTTGTAGTTACTTTTTACAGATTGGTCGTTGACATGCACAAAACCTGCATCCGCAGCCTTCTGAATCCTGTTACGACTTGAATGCTGCAGCCGTTCGAACATATATTTGTCGATGCGCAAGGGCTCCTGGCCTTTGTCTACAACGATGCGAAAATGTTCGTATAACTGTTGTTGCTCATCGTCTTCGAGCAATTCTATATCTTCTGTTTCTTCTAACATCTCATACTATTTTGGTGCCCCTTCAAAGTTATTTGGGCGTAATCAGAGACCAAGTCTAGTCACTGAATCTTATTTTTGCGGATTTGAAGGTGCTGTTTTTTGCGGACCATCTGTCTTGGATGGTTGACTGGGTGACACTGGTGATGAATGTTCATCTACCGGCCCAGTAACTTCTTCAAATCCATCAACATCGCCATTTGACGAAGAATTGTTCTCAGGATAAACAGGATCGACGTAACTGACAGAGTCAGACTCGTCTCTCATCCCATTTCCTGCTTGGATAATCAATGTGTCTTCAATGGAGATTTTGTCGCCCATAGACACATGTTTCCCGTTAACCAATATACCATAGACCCACTCTTTTTCGCCGGGAATGTATTGTGGCAGACCCAACTTGAAGCCCATGGCAGACAATTTGGCCATTGCTTCACGCAACGAACTGTTATCAATGATATCGGGCAGAGAGATGGTTGGCGACTTAGATGCATTGATTGTAAGGTAAATCGTCCTGTCTGACTTTATCTTTTCACCGGGCTGAATAGACTGTTCAAGCACATAATTGGGCGGTAATGATTTTACATATCCTGTATCACTGACAACAACTCTGAATCCGAAATTGGTCAAGATACGCTCGGCTTCCTGAAAGGACTTATGCTTTACATTGGGAACGGCAATTGATTCGCCATGATGAGTGTAAATATTGAGTCCATATCGTATGCCTACGATTGCCAAAACAATAACAATCCCCATTGCGAAGATGTTCAGCCATAAATAGGAACTTTTAAACTTACCAAAGAATTCTGACGATTTCATTCTCCCTCTTTTAATGCGAATAGTTACATTTTGATAGTAAGATAAACTTCATCGCATGCCAACCGCTTCATAAGCTTGACATACAGAAGATTGTTGTTTGTACCAAGCTGGTACCTATCTCTTGCAAAGGTAAACCAATTAACACATAACTCAAAATAAAAGCCTTGTTTTTTCTGGCATACAATAATCTGTAACGGCCAAAGTTGTGCGACCATCATTCATGCAAAAAGCAGCAAAGACAGAGATGATCTTTGCTGCTTTTTAGTTCTTTAGGAACTAATTGAAAAAATTATTTTCCATGATGTTCGTCAGAAACAGTCAATTTTTTGCGACCATGTGCGCGACGAGAAGCCAAAACACGGCGACCATTCTTTGTTGCCATTCTTTCACGGAAACCATGTTTGTTAACCCTTCTTCTGTTGTGAGGCTGAAATGTTCTTTTCATTGTTATTTATTTTGTTATATTGATTTATACACTTTGGGGTGCAAAAGTACGCATTTTTTTCTAATTAACAAAGGATATCAACACTTTTCAGCTCGATGTAGTGTGTTTTTTACAAAAATTTTGTAACTTTGCATCACTTTATACGATAGGTATTATGTAGTTAATTACAATAAAACAGAATAAAGATAATGATTAATTCACAGGAAATTAAGATTGGAACTTGTATCCGTCTGGATGGTAAAATTTGGACTTGCATTGATTTTCAGCACAGAAAACCAGGAAAAGGTAATACGGTCATGATCACAAAGTTAAAGAATGTGGCAGACGGTCGTGTGCTTGAACGTACTTTTCAGGTTGGTTTCAAGTTGGAAGATGTTCGCGTTGAGCGTAGACCATACCAATATTTGTATCAAGATGCAACTGGCTACATCTTCATGAACCAAGAGACTTTCGAGCAAATTCCTATTGCAAAAGAAGGTATAGAGGGTGTTGATTACATGAAAGAAGGCGATATTGTAGAAGTGGTTACAGATACTTCTGACGGAACTATCCTCTCAGCAGAGATGCCAGTCAAGACAGTTTTGCGCATCACAAGTTCGGAACCAGGTGTCAAAGGAAACACTGCTACCAATGCAACCAAGCCTGCAACCCTCGAAACTGGTGTAGAAGTACGCGTTCCTCTGTTCGTCAATGAAGGTGAGCTCATACAGGTTGACACACGCGACGGAAGCTATCTGAGCCGTGTAAGCGAATAATTTTCGCGCCAAACCCTTTCTTACTTTTCGAAAGAAAGAATAAAAATGAGGTCACTGCCTTTGGGCTGTGACCTCGATTTGCTTAAAAAGAGAGACCCTACATTCATTGGTTATTGACAAATAGTCTGATCAATCCCAACATGATTGCTTGCACTTATAAATATGAAATTTAGTATTATCGTTCCGGTTTTCAACCGCCCTGATGAAATTGACGAGTTGCTTAACAGCCTTACACGCCAGACCTATTCAGATTTTGAGGTGGTAATTGTTGAGGATGGCTCCACCCATCCCAGCGAACTAGTGTGCAAGAAATATAAAGATCAACTGGATTTAAAATACTTCTTGAAGGAAAACAGTGGGCCAGGCCTCAGTAGGAACTACGGCGTAGAGCGTGCTTCAGGAGAATATGTCATTATCCTTGACAGCGATGTTGTCTTGCCTCATGGGTATCTTTGCTACCTGGCAGATGAATTAGAGGTCAATCCTATTGACGCTTTTGGAGGACCCGACCGTGCCCATCCATCGTTTTCGGACAAGCAAAAGGCCATCTCGTATTCGATGACGGCATTTTTTACCACCGGAGGCATACGTGGTGGGAAAAAGAAACTCGATAAATTTTACCCTCGGTCCTATAATATGGGAATTCGCAGGGAGGTATATTTGAAACTGGGCGGTTTCAGTAAAATGCGCTTTGGCGAAGATATCGACTTTTCTATTCGTATCTACGAGGCTGGTTATACCTGCAAATTGTTTACCAAAGCATGGGTATGGCACAAGCGAAGAACGGATTTTCGCAAATTTTTCAGACAGGTGTTCAATAGTGGCATTGCCCGAATCAACCTATACAAGAAATACCCTAAGAGTCTCAAACTCGTGCACCTGCTTCCCGCAGTCTTTACGATCGGAGTTGGCCTTCTCAGCTTGATGATGGTGATTGGACTCGTTTTTTGCTTCGTTTTCCCCAACAGTACTGGGCTGAATGATTTAGGCAAATGGCTCTTTTGGTTAGGATTGGCTCCACTGTTCATCTATACAACTGCCATTTTCATGGACGCCTCTAACCAATACAACAGTTTCAAAATCGGTAGGTTAAGCATCAGAGCCGCCTATATCCAACTGATTGGCTATGGATTGGGATTCCTTTTAGCCTGGTATAAGCGATGTCTCCTCGGAAACGACGAGTTCTTTGCTTTTAAAAAGAACTTCTACCGTTAATTTTTCGGAGGCTTCGCTCGACAAAAAATAACGATTTACTTTGAATGTTACACTGTCTTACCATGAACAACCGACAAGATTCAAAGAAAATAACAACAGGTTTTTCTAATGAAAAACGCGAAAAGCCAGATGTTGCAACAAACAAACTCACTATCAATCAGTGGGCAGAAGAAGACCGGCCACGAGAGAAACTGGAACGATTGGGGCCATCAGCTCTCACCAATGCCGAGTTGTTGGCAATTTTAATTGGTTCGGGATCAACGGATGAGAGTGCTGTTGATTTAATGAAACGATTGCTCTCGGCATGCAATAACAACCTCAATACGCTTGGAAAATGTACGATTCATGACTTGCAAGGCTATAAAGGCATCGGACCTGCCAAGGCTGTCACCATCATCGCTGCATGCGAATTAGGAAAAAGACGAGCCATGGAAAAGGCCGAAGAACGTGATGACCTCGGATCGCCGCAAGCCATTTACGACTATATGCACCCGAGAATGCAAGATTTGGACGTTGAAGAAGCATGGGTATTATTGATGAATCAAAATTATAAACTCATCAAGTCGGTCTGCATTAGCCATGGTGGCATTAGCGAAACGGCGGTTGATGTGAGGGTTATCATGCGCGAAGCCGTGCTCTGCAATGCTACAGTTCTTGCCCTTTGCCATAACCATCCCAGTAACAACCTAAGGCCTAGCACTGATGATGACCGATTGACCCAGCGAGTAAAACAGGCTGCCGAAACCATGAGAATCTATTTTTTAGATCACATTATCGTGACAGATGGCCAATACTACAGCTATCTTGAAAATGGAAAGCTGTAAAATTATTTTTTTAACCAGTCAAGTTTCTTTTTCAAACCTGCCATTATTCTTCACATCCCAGAGAAAACGGAGTGATTATTATGACCATTTTTCTCTCAAAAATCCGATGATGACCTATCTGTCATAAGACATTTTGTTCCTGTATTCAAACGTTGTTCACGCACTTGTAAAGACGATTATCATTCAATTTCCAAGATTGATGGATTGAATCTAGCAACCATGATTTTAAAAGCATCTTGTCTTTGAATTCAACTTCGTTCCATTATCATTTCATATTTACAAAATAAATGTTATCTTTGCCTTCTGATCATATCTCAATATGACAGACATTGCCATCTATCAAAAACGTTATCACAATGACACAAGCAGAAAAAACGCAATTAGAAGAACGGATTGTAGACGTATTGAAAACTGTTTACGACCCTGAGATTCCTGTCAACATCTTTGATCTTGGTATGATTTATAAAATTGATGTGAAAGACGACAAGACTGTTGAACTGGATATGACCTTCACGGCACCCAACTGTCCGGCTGCAGATTACATCCTAGATGATGTTCAAACCAAAATAGAAAGCCTCGAAGGCATTAAGTGTTGCAATGTAAACTTAGTGTTCGAACCAGCATGGGACCAAAGTATGCTAAGTGAAGAGGCTCGTTTGGAATTGGGATTTGATTAACTTGGAAACATCGAGAAGGCATCCAGAATGATCATCAATAACAAGGACAACAATAAATGAAGAATAATCCTTTCATCTGTTATTCCTCTTTTGTCATTTGACCATTACTGATGCCATGCAATAATTCAAAACTCACGATCGGAACTAAAAACTTATCATATGAAAAGCGTCTATTTTCTTTCGGATGCACATCTCGGTTCATGGGCAATTGACCATAGGCGAACGCAAGAACGCCGTTTGGTACGGTTTTTAGACAGTATCAAAAACAAGGCCATGGCCATCTATCTGCTAGGTGACATGTTCGATTTCTGGAACGAATATAAATATGTTGTCCCAAAAGGCTATACACGTTTCTTGGGGAAAATCAGCGAACTGACCGATATGGGTATTGAAGTACATTATTTTATCGGCAATCATGATATCTGGACATATGGTTACTTGGAAGAAGAATGTGGCGTTATTCTGCACCATAAGCCTTTAACCACCGAAATTTTCGATAAGGTCTTCTACCTTGCTCATGGTGATGGGTTGGGCGATCCCGATACGAATTTCAAACTATTGCGCAAGATATTCCATAGTCCCACCTGCCAAGTACTCTTCAATAGCATTCATCCCCGCTGGGGAATGTGGCTGGGCATGTCGTGGGCCAAACACAGTCGCATGAAACGCATCGACGGAAAGGAAGTGCCATACATGGGTGAAGACAAGGAATACCTCATCCAATTTACAAAAGAATACATGAAAACCCATGAAGATGTCGATTATTTCATATACGGACACCGCCATATCGAACTCGACCTGGTGTTGAGCCGCAAGGCACGATTAATGATACTCGGCGACTGGATTACGCAATTCACCTATGCTGTGTTCGATGGAGAACATATGTTTATGGAAGAATACATTGAAGGAGAAAGTAAACCCTAAAAATAATTATCAATGAAAATCAAACTCTACAGCATGCTTGTACTAGCATGCTTGGTATTTTCAACCAGCAAGGTAACAGCTCAAAAGTACACCTTTGCCAATTTCCAACGTTACGAACAGGATAACAAGAAACTCGGAGCGCCGTCTAAAACCGAAGAAAGAGTGGTATTCCTGGGGAATTCCATCACAGAAGGATGGGCTAACAAAGATCCCGAGTTCTTCAAGAAACACGGGTATATCGGCAGAGGTATTGGCGGACAGACCTCCTACCAGTTTTTATTGCGCTTCCGTGAAGATGTTATCAAGTTGCAGCCCAAAGTCGTAGTCATCAATTACGGAACGAATGATATAGCCGAAAATACCGGTCCCTATAATGAAGAATTGACCTACGGCAACGTTATTTCAATGGTCGAACTGGCTCGTTTCAATAAAATAAAGGTGATTTTGACATCGTGCTTGCCTGCACGAAACTTCGGATGGAGACCATCTATAACCGATGGCATGCAGAAAATTCGCAGTCTCAATGCACGTGTAAAGGCCTATGCCAAGGCCAACCATATTCCTTATGTAGATTATTTTAGTGCCATGCTCGCCAATGACGGCAATGGCATGAAGGCTGAATATACACCCGAGACCGTTCATCCCAACTTAGCCGGATATGCAGTGATGGAAAAACTCATTGTGCCGGTCATTGAAAAGATACGCTAAAAAGTAAGATCAGTTACATGTCAACTGCATCTCCATTTTCACATCCACTTTATGTCATGGCCAAGGTTGTAGGGGCATCCTGCAACCTTGCTTGCAAATATTGCTATTACCTGGAGAAATCACATCTCTATCCCGATGATTTACGCCACATTTTAAGCGACGACTTACTAGAAAGATTCATCAAGCAATACCTGGAAAGCCAAACCATGCAACAGGTATTATTCACTTGGCATGGCGGCGAACCCTTGATGCGACCATTATCGTTCTACGAAAGAGTGATTAAGTTGCAGCGACAATACGCCCACGGATGCGAAGTAGCCAATACGATCCAGACCAATGGCACCTTGATTGACGACCATTGGGCAAAATTCTTTCATGACAACGGATGGTTGGTTGGAGTTTCTATTGATGGTCCACAGGAGTTTCATGACGAGTATAGATGCAACAAAACGGGACGTCCATCATGGAGAGACGTGATGAGAGGTATAAACTTCCTGAACAAACACCAGGTGGAATGGAATGCGATGGCTGTTGTAAACGACTTCAACGCCGACTATCCTATCGACTTTTATCATTTCTTCAAAGAGATTAATTGTCACTATATACAGTTTACCCCTATCGTCGAGCGTATACTGCTGCACCAAGATGGGCGACATCTGGCATCCCTAGCCGAAAACAACCAAGGCGAACTGGCAGATTTCACCGTTTCACCTGAGCAATGGGGCAATTTCCTTTGCACGATCTTCGACGAGTGGGTGCGAGCAGATGTAGGCCAGACCTACATCCAACTCTTCGATGCCACTCTGGCTAACTGGATGGGTGTGGAAGGATCGCTTTGCACGATGGCTAAAACATGCGGGCACGCAGGTGTGATGGAATACAACGGAGACGTTTACTCGTGTGACCATTTTGTTTTTCCAGCGTATCAGTTGGGCAATATTCATACCCGAACATTGACCGAGATGCTGTATAGTGAACGACAGCTATCCTTTGGCAGAAACAAATACGACTCGTTGCCTGCTAAATGCAAAGCATGTCGTTATCTCTTTGCCTGCAACGGCGAATGTCCCAAAAACCGTTTCTCTCAGACAGACGAGGGCGAACCCGGACTCAACTATCTCTGCAAAGGCTATTACCAGTTTTTCGAGCATGTGGCACCGTATATGGATTTCATGAAAACTGAGCTTGAGGAACAGCGACCACCAGCCAACATCATGGATGCCATCAAACAAGGACGTTTCGATAACAAACGGTAACCTGTTGATTACTAACCGTTTAAAAGAAAAAATACAAAAGGATGCATATTGCGCTACAATATGCATCCTTTTGCGTATCAAACCCATTGATATCCCATCCCAATATCCATGATATTGTGCACTAATTGCCTACTGCATGAAAAATGAGAACTTTAAAAAAGGGATACGCCTTTCAGAATATCCCTTTTCGATAAGATGGAACATCTTTATTTTTCTGTTACCAAACGCATGGTATCGCGAGCGATAACGATCTCTTCATCGGTTGGAATAACACATACTGTTACCTTTGAATCGGGAGCTGAGATGATAGCCTCCTGACCACGAACTTCGTTTGCCTTGGCATCCATCTTGACACCCAGGAACTCTAATCCGCTGCAAGCCTCAAAGCGAGTGTCAATCTGATTCTCACCTACACCCGCTGTCCACACGATGATATCCACACCACCCATAACAGCTGCATAAGCACCAATATATTTCTTGATACGGTAATTGTACATCTTTAATGCCAGCCGGGCACGTTTGTTACCTTCATTAGCAGCTGATTCGATTTCGCGCATATCCGATGAAATACCCGTAATACCCAACACACCACTTTCTTTATTCAAAAAATCGGCCATCTCTTGCGGTTTCATATCAAGCTTATCCATGAGATAGGTTACCGCAGAGGGATCGATATCTCCCGAACGTGAACCCATCATCACTCCGGCCAGCGGAGTCAAGCCCATCGAGGTATCTACACAAACGCCATTCAAAACCGCCGTAACACTGGCTCCATTGCCGATGTGGCAGGTAATGATACGCTGCGTTTTGATGTCCTTACCCAAGAAATCGCATACACGTTGAGAAACATAACGATGGCTGGTTCCGTGAAAGCCATAACGGCGCACATGGTATTTCTCATACAAGTTATATGGAATTGCATATAAATATGCGTAATCGGGCATGGTACTGTGGAACGCATTATCAAACACGCATACCTGAGGCGTATGGGGCATCAATGCATCAACGGCACGAATGCCACGCAAGTGGCCCAAATTGTGAACGGGAGCCAAGTCACACAGACTTTCAATTCCCTCTTCTACACGTTGGTCTACGACAACACTTTTTTCGAATAAGTCACCACCCTGTACCACACGGTGTCCTACAGCATCGATTTGGTCAAGACTTTTAATGGAACCTATTTCAGGATCTGTAAGCAAAGAAAATACAAAATTCACACCCTCTTTATGGTCGGGCATATCGTGCATAATCTTTTTCTTTTCACCATTCGGCATGGTTACTTTCACAAATGCCTCATCAAGTCCTATGCGTTCAGCTCCACCTTGTGCCAAAACAGACTCATCGTCCATGTTATACAATTTGTATTTAATGGAACTACTGCCACAGTTTAATACTAGTATATTCATTCTTATTTCTATTATTGATGATCAGAATCAATGGTTATCGTTGGTGTAATCTTTCTCTTTCTTAGCATCTTGTGCTTGGCATGCCGTGATGCCAACCATGTAATAGATGTCTTCAACCGAGCAACCACGACTTAAATCGTTCACCGGACGTGCAATACCCTGTAGGATAGGGCCAATAGCAGAAGCGCCACCGAGACGTTCTACAAGCTTGTATCCGATATTGCCTACTTCAAGGTTTGGAACAATAAGCACATTTGCATTTCCGGCAATGGCGCTACCCGGAGCCTTTTTCTGCCCAACAGAAGGAACCAAAGCTGCATCTGCCTGCAATTCGCCATCAACCTTTAACCAAGGGGCACGTTTCTTGGCTAATTTTGTGGCCTCACGTACTTTTTCTACCACAGCATGACTGGCGCTGCCCTTTGTCGAGAAGCTCAACATGGCCACCCGAGGTGATTTAAAGCCGGCTACACTTCGAGCTGTCTGGGCTGTACTGATCGCTATTTGAGAAAGTTGATCAGCATCAGGTTCTGGGGTAACAGCAACGTCTCCCATGACGATGATACCATTTTCACCATATTGTTTTTGAGTTGTGAGAAGCAACATTGCTCCGCTAACGCAGGTAACACCCGGTGCACATTTTATAATTTGCAAGGCAGGACGAAGTGTTTCGCTTGTAGTGCTCAATGCGCCACTGATCTGTCCGTCGGCACCATTGGTCTTAATAATCATACAACCCAGATAAAGTGGGTTTTTAATCAGCTCACGAGCCTGCTCAATGGTCATCCCCTTACTTTTTCTTAGTTCTGCCAATTTCAATGCAAGGGCCTCGCTTTTATCATAATTTTCGGGATCGATAATCGTTGCCTTTTCGATGTTTGGCAATCCTCGCGCTTCAGACAACTTATGAATTTCGGCAGGGTTGCCAATTAATATCAGATCGGCCATATCTTCAGCCAATACTCGGTCGGCTGCACGAAGCGTTCGGTCCTCAATGGCTTCAGGGAGTACGATACGCTGTTTATCCGCTTTAGCGCGTTCAACAATTTGTTGCAATAAGTCCATTACTTAAAATCTATTTAGAAATACAAAAATAGTGTTTTAAACAAATGGAAGCCGTCGTTCCAGAATAAGCCGAAACCCACTCTCCGTGCATGTTTTCATCTGTTTATATGATTGCAAAAATAACAATTATTATTGACATTCTTTGTGTTTAAACAACTAAATATCGCTAAATTTGTAGAATCAACTATTCTCAGAACCTTATGATAAAATTTAAAGACCTTACTACGTCTGACAAAGAAACCATTCAAAGTTTTACCTTGATGAGTACTCGACAGAATTGTGATCTTTCGTTTTCAAATTTGATTAGCTGGCGTTTTCTGTACAATACCCAATTTGCCATTTTTGACAACCACTTGATTTTTCGTTTTTATCAAGGCCGTCATTTAGTATACATGATGCCAATTGCTCATCCACAACATCGAAAGAATAGAGATATCGATACCGAAAAAGAATTTGATTGCGAACCGCATATCATCAAAGCCATACGCGACGATTCTATTGCCATGGGTCATCCGTTTCTATTAATGGGCATTTGCGAAGAACATGTTAATTGTATTGAACATTCGTATCCGGACCAATTCAATATCAAACCTAACCGCGACTTTTCGGATTACCTCTATTTAAGAGAAAGTTTAGAGACACTTGCCGGCAAGAAACTGCAGAGTAAACGCAATCATATAAACAAGTTCAAGAGGCTTTACCCACAATACCAATACAAGTCATTGACCAAAGATATGATTGAACAGTGTATTCTTTTGGAAGAACAGTGGCAAAATGCCAAGCCCGATTCCGAACGGAACGAAAGCCGTATGAGCGAATTGAGATCGATGACACGTGCTTTTCATCGTTGGGACAAGCTTGGACTGACCGGCGGTACTATCTGGGTTGACCACAAGCTGATTGCGTTTAGCTTTGGCAACCCCATCAATCAAGATACGTTCGACGTTTGTGTCGAGAAAGCAGATACCACTTATGAAGGGGCATTTACCATCATCAATCAAGAATTTGTGAAGCATCTGCCCGAACAATATCGGTTTATCAATCGTGAAGAAGACATGGGGGACGAGGGACTTCGATTTGCAAAACTATCTTATAAACCCGATAAACTTTTGGTAAAGTATGTTCTGACAGAAAAGAAACCGTTGGCACAATTTGAAAATACGGACCGAATCAAAAAAGAAACCAGAGAATTATGGAAACGAGTATTTCATGATCCTGAACCCTTCATCGATCTATATTTTAAGCGAGTTTACAAACCCGAGTTCAATGTGGCTTGTCAGATTGATGGAAAAGTGGTTGGAGCACTGCAAACACTCCCTTATACCATGCTTTATCATCAAGAAGAGGTGCGAACAGTTTATATGAGTGGTGTTAGTGTTTTGCCAGAATATCAAGAGCAGAATGTGGGTAATAACCTGATGCAGCAGGCACACTTCGAACTGTATCAAAAAGGAATTGTCTTTGCAACGCTTATTCCCGCAGAAACTTGGCTGTATAAATGGTACAACAAACTTGGTTATGCACAAGCCATCACTTGCACACCTCCGCCTGCAGACATTCGCAACATGGATTTTAAACAGTTTGATGAATGGCAGCGAAAAAAATCTTGTACCATCTTACACGATGAGGATGGATTAGACATTATACAAGAAGATATCCGTTTGGCTGGCGATCTCTACCAACCCGCCACACATGATATCCCGGCGATGGTGAGGGTTATTAATGTACACAAGGCTCTTGAGCTGTTTACAAGGGCAAACCCGTCGAACAATCGTGTGATACGCATAATTGACGACAAGCATATTTATAACAACAATGCCTATTATACCCTTCATGAAGGTAAGGTAATCCAATCGGATGAGCCGAACCCAATGGCAACCAAAATGACGATTGCACAATTAAATATATTTCTCTTCGAGAACGAACATGCTGACATGACATTGATGCTTAATTAATAAACGGTAGTCCTTCGTGTGCCCATTCTAAACGATATGTATACATTTAACATAAAAGGTCCTTAATTGGACATAATACCTGTTCCATATCAGCTAAAAAGTGAACCAACAATAACAATGCACATCACTTTATCGTTTCATACAACTGCAATATCTGACTTTCAGATGTAGTATTTTGAGATGCATCTTGTTGAATATGGACAGAAGTTAAAGAAGAATAGGAAAATATTATATCAAAAAATCCCTCGGACAGTTTTTATATGTCCGAGGGATTTACTATCTTAAGTTATCAACTATTGTGCGGGCTCAAAATAATCCCATCCATATCCAAGATTACCTGCAGCAACATAGAGTTGAAAGGCAAAAGTAATCTCGTACTTATGCGCATTATTGTACATGTAACAGCCGTAATCTGGACTAAATGCCATTGAATCATCTCCCTGCCAATAGCCGATATCTCGGATACTAATAGCACCATTGGTTCCATAAGTCAACGGTAATTCTTGACCTGGTACACGAACATAGTCGTATGAGTCATAGCTATCCGAGCCTGTGTTCTTGGTCAAAGTAAACTTCAAGTGAGAACCAGGCGCATAGAGGTTCTTCAAACGATATTGGGTTGGATCTGAATCCAACTGCTGCAAGGTCGTTGATACGGTTGTACCCAATTTGAGCCATTTCTGCGCAGTTGCACTGAAAGTATACGTTCCCGCAACAACATCTTTCCAAAGTAGTCCGAAGAATGTGGTCTGTCGTAAGGTCTTCTGTCCTCCGTTTACTGCAACGAACGATACCGTATTGTCACCCACCATCTCTGGAACAACAATATCCGAATAGCTCCCACCTGAGAGCGAATCTGCAGCAAGTATTGCTTTTTTACCCTTGCTTACCACATAATCAGCATAACTTGCCTCACTCATGCCATTACTCTTCACTGTAGTGGTTTTCTCGGCTAAGTAGTAAACTTCTGTAGTCTTATTGTTAACGGCTACTCGGTACGTTCCATCATTATCTGGATTGTTGGGAGCGATGGTCTTTTGAGTGAAAATCACCAAATTAGGATTGGCATCCTTACCTGGCATAGAGCCCTCATCTTGGGTGCAGGCTGTGAAAGCAACGCTAAGAAATAGTAGCGCAAGCAGTCCATCTATATATCTTTTCATATTTGTCATTGTTATTTGCGTTCTGTTTTACCATTTATATTCATCAGAGTCTGCATTGGGCTTTATGGGATCTGGGTTCGCTGTCATGCCCGAATTGTAGTTGGTTTCAGTACCAACAAAACACCAAACCATCCAATTTGGAACTTCGCTTGTATTCCAGCGTGCACCTTCATGGTGATTTGTATTAGCATAGCTGCGAATGATCCCCTTATTAAGACGCTTGATGTCAAATGTGGCGAAGCCCTCACCCCACAACTCAACACGACGCTGCCACCACACTTCGTTCTGGAAGGGAGACGTTTTGGTATTGCCGTATGCATCCATGTGCTGACCATATACATATTGTGGGTCACGCAACTTAGCAAAGGCGGTAAGCAATTGTTTACCACGATCTAGATTTTGCATACCTGCTGCTTCCGCTTCGATAAGTTTCATTTCCTCAACTCTCATGAGTGGTACAGAAACGCACCATGCATCATATTTCACGTCTGCCTTACCAGCTGCATTGCGGAACTTGAGTGACAAACCACCTAAACCATAAGAAGCATTACTAACCCCAGATGCGTAAACACGGTCAGGATAGTCTGAGTATTGTTTCAAACTATCGATGGCTGCAGCCTTGCTAAGATTATCGAGTTTAAAGTCTACCCAGCATTTCTTACGATAGTCGGTCGATGGGATGGTTTCGAAGAGGTGCCTGTCGATGACATTCGGACCACCATAATTAGCAGCATAACCACCATCAAAACCATTTTCAAGCAACATCACAGATCCCCAAGAACTGTCACCATCGTTTTCTAAAATATTGGGGTCGGTGCCCTTAAAACGAACAGCAAACATCCACGCCTCATTAGGACTGTTGAATCCATTATCATGACTCAAGTATTGCTCTTCTGTAAGCGGCGTATAACCTTGCTGTGCCATCTTGGCATACTTCTCAGCATTTGCCCAATCTTGCTTTTCCAAATAGGTACGAGCTTTAAATCCATATACTACACTAAGATTTGGCGTATAAACATCAGCTCTTGAATAGTCAGACAACAACTGCTCTGCCCTGTCAAGATCTTTTAGAATGAAGGCAAAAGCCTCGTTCCACTTCATGCGCTCCTGAGATAGAGCAGCCTCAATTGTACGAGATTCATCAGCCTTAATGGTTGTCAAAGCTGCTGAATCAACAGCATAAGGCTTTGAAGCATACATACGGCATAAGTCAAGATAGTACATGGCACGCAGAGCATAGGCTTCTCCGGCACCATGCCTCTTATCAGGAGCGGGGTCAGCATAGTCAGTTGCTCCGGCCATCTTAATTACAGTGTTGCAGTCTTTAATCCATCCGTAATAGTAAGTCCATGGCACCTGCGTACGGGCCCAACCTGGTCCGAGATGCGCCATATCCTGATACCATGTATCGTACCAATTGTTTGTTCCAACAGGCACAATGTCTTGGCCCTCCACATCGCGAGTAAGGAAAAATGAGGGATAGCCAAAATCATACACATCATGATCGCTACCTGAATAAGTAAACTTACCGCAAAGATTTCCTGTGAGATTGTCTACAAACTTCTGGAAGGAGCCGGGTGCATTAGCAGCCTGATCCAAGGTAACGCCGCTGGAGCCCCCCTGTGGTACGACTTCTTCAATACAACTGTTCAAGCTAAATACTCCCAATGCGGCTAATATTATTTTTGAATATATTCTTTTCATATTTTTTGTCTGATTAAAATAATTAGAAAGTAACCTGAACACCGCCCATAATCGTACGCACCGGTGCGTACGAATTTATACCTGTGGTGTTAGTACCGGCAAAGGTGTAGCGCGGATCGAGGCCCTTACGAGCTGACCAGAATAAGAGGTTTTGTCCTTGCACATATATACGCAAACGACTAGCCATAAACTTTTTCGACATAGAAATAGGTAGTGTATATCCTACCGAGCACGACTGGAAATTAAGATAGCGTGCAGAGGTTAAGAAACGTGTCGACCTGGCTGTAGTATACTTATCCATATACTGGAAGCGAGGGATATTGCTCGACATGTTGTTGGGCGACCATGAGTTAAGAATGTCCTTTGAATAAGTATATCCAGTACCCTTGGTATCAACATTAGTCATCAACCGAGCATATCCATTGTCATATACCTTGCCGCCCAACTGATAGTCAAATGCAGCATTAACATCAAAGCCATAGATCTCCAGTGAAGTAGAGAACCCACCGTTAGCCTTCGGCAACAATGAGCCTTGAGCATAATAGGATGCCGAATTCCAGTCTGTTGTAGTGTATGAATGTTGAGTACCCGGCTTACTGGAATTAGATAGCTTTGGGTCGTCCTTGATAGCTTGATCCACCCAATAGAGTGCCTCACCCGATTCGTTTACGCCAGCGTATTCAGGTAACATGGCATTATAAAGAGGTCCTCCCTCCTGATACCACATCCGGACATTAACCGTCTGGTTAGACTCGCTGAAACCTCCATAATTCATTGTCTTACTTGGATCTAGTTTCAATATCTTAGTGGCATTGTGCGAAATGTTTCCTGTAACATTCCAACGAATGTCCTTTGTACGGATGATGTCTGCATTCAACATAAGTTCTAGACCACGATTTCGAATATCACCCACATTTCCATAGTAGCCACGTGCACCATAGCTTTCGGGGATTGAAAGCCAGAAGAGCAGGTCTGAAGTCTTCTTATTATAGTAATTAAATTCACCGTTTAAGCGGTTTCCAAACAATCCAAACTCAACACCTACGTTAAAGTTACTTGTTGTTTCCCAAGTGATATTTTGATTGCCAATAGATGCGAAAGTTGGAAGCATTGTACCTTCACCCTTATTCAGAGTGTAGCGTTCTGCATAATTAAAATCGCCAATGCCATCATTACCTTGTTGACCAATAGATACTTTTAACTTTAAGTTGTCAACCCAAGTCGCATCAAGATCTTTAAAGAAACTCTCCTTACTGATGAGCCATGCACCACCAACACTCCAGAAATCTCCCCAACGATGTTTCTTATCAAAACGACTGGATGCATCACGGCGATAAGATGCTTGTGCGAAATATTTTTGGTCATAGTTGTAAAGCGCATTGCCAAAGTAGCCTTCTACGTTGTAATTACTAAGATATGAATATGCGTCATAGCGGTCAGTAAAGGCATTGATCTCTTTTATATCTGGAGAAAATCCACCTTTTGCCAATGACTTAAGATAAGAGGTATGTATCTTATACCACTCGTGACCTAACATCAGTTGCACATCGTGCAGGTCATAAGTTTTGTGGAAGTTCAGCGTTTGAGTGTAGTTTTGGCGCATAACGCTTTGCTTGGACTTGTCAATAGTACCATTATCACCTGCAGATGGTCCATAGAATGGATTTCCATAGCTTGAAGTCTCAAGCAAGTCAAAGTTCAATGAGTTGATTGAATTGAACTTCAACCATGAGGTAAAGTTGACATCAAAGCTGAATTGACCTTGAAATTGATTGCGGTCAGTCAAGTTCTCATTATAGTGGTTTGCACCGATAGGGTTACCCGTAGCAAGGAACAAACGGGTACCTTGTCCGGGGAAGTTGGATGCAGGCACACCATAGTCATACTGTGGATTACCCCAAGAATCGGTCCGAATAACGGGATTACCATTTGCATCCAGCGTACGTACATATAAAGGATAGATTGGTGAGATATACTGAGTGTAGTAACCTAAATTGGTAGATCCCATTGACTCATTTGTCAAGTTAGGATTCGACTCCATACTAGAATTCACATAGCCAACATTGGCATACACCTTAAGCCAATCCCGTACTTGATAATCAGCTTTCAAACGCCCCGTAAAGCGGTTGAAACTGGATTTGTCGATAATACCATCTTCGTTCAAATAGCCAAGGCTAGTATAAAAACTACCCTTCTGTGAACCACCGCTAACATTCACATTATATTCTTGGCGAGAGCCATTCTTATATGCAGCATCCTTCCAGTTGTCTGGCAACACATAATAAGTTTCATCTCCATATTTATATGAACGCCCTAAAGTTGCATTGGGATTAATTTTTCCATCCAAACCAATCAAGGTCTGACCTTGAGGTACTGTAAAAGGATTATATTGCAAACCGAAATTCTGGTCAGTGATCATGTGATTGTTTACCCATGCGTTCGCGTCATGCGCACTTAAGCCCTTACTGTAGAATTCGTAGTTATAGAATTGTTTATAATAGACCTCCATAAACTGAGCAGGATCGGTGATCGTCTCATAGTCCTGAATACTGCGACTCGTTGAACCGAATTTGACCTCTGCATTAACCAATGGCTTTTGATTATCACCCCTCTTGGTTGTAATTAAAATAACACCAGAGGCACCACGAGCACCATACAGAGCAGCACTAGCGGCATCTTTCAATACAGTTACACTCTCTATATCGTCTTGTGGAATATTGCTCAGAGAAGCGCTATAAGGAGCCCCATCGACAATAATCAAAGGATCTGTATTAGCATACATAGAGGCAATACCACGAATATGAATACTTCCTTGTGAAGCACCTGGTTGGCCACTTGCACCGGTGAGTTGCAGTCCCGGCACACTACCAACAAGGGCATCTGCAACATTAGTTGTGATCTTCTTGCTCAGATCTTTGGTGCCAACCACTGAAGCCGAACCTGTAAAAGAAGACTTTGTTTGGGTTCCGAATGCCACAACCATAACCTCATTAAGCTGAGTGTTATCACTTTCCAATACAATCTGCAGATTACGACCAGCCTTCACTGTCTTGGATTTCATACCAATGAAAGATATAAGCAAGCGTGAATCAGCGGGAGCAGGGATAGAAAACTTTCCATCCAAATCCGTCACAGTTCCGGTGTTAGTACCATCTACCCTGATAGCGGCTCCGATAACAGGTTCTCCGTTGCTGTCGACAACTGTACCAAAAACATGTGTCTGTGCCACAGCCATTCCGATACACAGAAATAGGCCTGCAAGAATCATTGTTAATCTTTTTACCATAAATTCTCTCATAAAAGTTAAAATATTCAATTTTTCATAAACTCATTAATACTATTTTGACGACATCAAGTCAATCGTTATATTCATTTATACATTCAACATACAAAACAATCTTTTAATTTATCACTTAAGCCCAATATTATTGTTACACCTCAAACTCAAGAAACCACAAATATTAACAATTTGCAAAAATAATGCATTGTAACGAATAGGACGAATATAATACAAAAAAACAACGATTTTTTCACGAATATTAACGTATTTTGCCTAAAAAAGCGTCAAAATCACATGTTTTCACAATCTAAATATCATTAATTTTCGTTATTTTATTCTCAAAGGTTGAAATTTTGCTTTATTTACTCGCAATATGTCAATAAAAAGTTTAAAGAAGAATAATTTTGAAAGTTAAATTATACATATAAAAGAAATAGACAAAGATTGTTAACGAACGCAAAAGACAGAAATGGTATTTAGTCGTCAATGAGAAACGTTTTTCCCATCTTCTGTACACACTCTGCTATATATTCTTTAAATGAATCATCACCAAGGATTTCAATATCCTGAAACAGCCCCAGCACAAAACGCCCGATACCCAAATAACTCACAACATCTGTATCCAGTATCCAATGCTTTTCGTTGCTCTCAGGAGCCAAAAAAGATTGTGACTGGGGATACTCTTCCAGCAACAGGTTGTAGGAAAGTTGGCCCAATCGCAATCTGATTGGGCACTTCACATCGCCACTGAACATAAATATATCCGTATACACTTCGCGATGCTTATCCTGATTCATCCAATAGACATCCATTACCTCAATACTATTAATACGTGAGAGTTTGAAAGTCTTACACATATTGGAATGTATTTCATAGCATCGAACATCCATATCATCGTTCATCAACAGAAAAGGCTCTACAATTCTATCTGATACCGTTTTGCTATGTGGCGATGAATACCCTTTCAGTGTGACGACATTTTTGGCCTCAATAGCATCCTTTAACGCGCGGACATTATTATGTAAGCGTTTCAAAGTTGAAGGCGTAAACATATCTTCTAATCCGTAATAACGTTCCAGCTTCGTTTTCAGCATAGTTAATTTGACATCTTTCTTATCCGATGCTTCCAGTATCCGTCTTAAATAACCAGCTTCTTCCTGGGTAAAGATGATATTATCGTGCAGTTTCTTAAAGAAACGACTTGACGGATCGAGCCGATAATAAGGCCCTCTCTTCACGACAACAAACCCACTCTTATGCAAATACTCAAGATAATAATACAGATTCCGTCGGGTAACATGAATCATATCTGCCAATTGTTGCGCTGTATAATTATTATTATCGGTCAGAAGCAACAACAGTTCCAGTTCGTTTCCAAATTTATCTAATCGCATGTTTGAGAATGTTATGGGTTTGACAAAGAAGAATGGCCTGATGGCCAAAGAGTCAGTTCTTCCTCATCAAGTAAACGAAAGCTAAGCCGATGATAAGGCGTGGTACCATATTGCCGAATAGCTTCACGATGCTTCTTGGTTGGATAGCCTTTATTGCTTTTCCAGCCATATTGTGGATAATCATTGGCCAGGTTTACCATGTAATCGTCTCGGAAAGTCTTCGCCAAAATGCTGGCTGCTGCAATACTTTGATATTTCCCATCACCTTTCACGATGGTTGTATAGGGAATATCATGGTATGGAACAAAACGGTTCCCATCGACAATAACTGCTTGAGGACCTACGCTTAGTTGATTTAATGCACGATGCATGGCCAAAATACTAGCCCTAAGAATATTGATCTCATCGATCTCTGCCGGGGTAACGACACCCACGGCCCAAGCCACAGCATCCTGAATGATCTGTTCTCGCAGTTGATAACGTTTCTTCGCACTCAACTGCTTTGAATCATTCAAGTCTGGATTAGCATAATCGGGAGGCAAGACAACCGCCGCCGCATATACGCTTCCAGCCAAACAGCCTCGGCCAGCCTCATCGCATCCTGCCTCAACCAAATTGTCATAAAAGTGGTTTTTCAACATGGCAAATCATTCTTATTTGTGAAATATAGTTAAGCAACAACATTTATTAACTACCTAATTGATGGGTGGAAAAGTTATTTCCACATCGGACTATACTTTTGCACCATTCAATCATAAAACTAACAAAATTCAAAAGAAAATGAAAAAGAATAACAGCTTAGCAATGAGTACAAGAACATCGAGTGTTTCATGGAAAAACTTGTTTCAAATCATCATCAAGCCAGTAGAATGGCTTCAGTACTATTATGCTACTGTTCTGCAGAGGGAGATCAACCAGAAACAGACATTGCTTTTAATAAATGCTCAGATTGCGTTTATCATGACAGCTTTTCCGGTCGATGCTCCACTGATAGGACGTTTTATCTGTTGCGGATGGTTTCTCGATGCCGTATTGAAATGCAAGCGTGCATTATAGGCATTGATAATCGAATTTGCTAGAACATTCTCCTTACTCGCTCGATTCCATTCACCAAAACGTCAATTTCTTCTTTCGTATTATAGAGACCAAAGGATGCACGAGCAGTGCCCAAGATACCCAAACGTTCCATTAACGGTTGAGCACAATGGTGACCTGTACGTACAGCGATACCCAACTGGTCGAGCAAGGTACCCATATCCATGTGATGGATATCACCGACCTGAAAGCTGATGACCCCACCTTTATGGTCGGCAGTACCAAACACCTTCAGACCTTCAATTTGCTGCAACTGCTGCATGGCATAATTTGTCAGCTCATGTTCGTAGGCTTCAATATGATTCATTCCGATTTTGTCCACATAATCGATGGCCACGGCCAATCCATGCGCAGCCACATAATCCGGGGTTCCTGCCTCAAATTTCAATGGAGGCTTCTCAAAAGTCACCCTATCAAAAGAAACGTGGCTGATCATTTCGCCTCCACCCTGATATG
>CALNBT010000079.1 GCA_937874345.1 uncultured Prevotella sp. | reverse complement strand
TACTCGGCAAGAAAATACAAGCCTGATTTCTGCTTTTATGACGGTGAAAAGCTTGCAAAAGTTGTTGACGTTAAAGGCGGAAACGCGACTTTGACCACCGATGCCAGACTGCGAATGCTGCTGTTCATGATCAGGTACAAGATACCGATCACGATTGCTAGATATGACTATCACACGGGGCTATTCACGGAAGAACAGCTTTAGGAGGCCAACCAATGAAAACAGGAGACGACACATTCGATGACATCTACATCAGCAAAGAGACTGGTAAGGTCGTGGGAGTCATGCTTGATGGGCGATACTACAAGCTTGTACCCATAAGCCCAAGCATTAAGGCTGATGAGCCAATATCCTATGAACGAGCAAAAGCTTTCTACCGAGCTACTGTCATAGGAAACGGTCCGGGAGCCATTGCATACGCACGAGACATTATCCATTTCATTTATGGAAAAGAGGACGAAAAATGACGACCAAGTTCACAGCAGATGTCGTTCACAAACTATTAGGCGTTCGCGAAGCACAACAGGCACCAGCAGCATTGATGGACATTGTCATGGATCAGCAAAAGCGCAACGAGCTTTTTAAGCAATTCCTAGATGTCAGCACAGACGTATCACATGACTGGTTTTCAGAATATTTCATGAGTGTTCAAGCTGACAGAAAAGATAAGAAACAAGATTTCACCCCTGAAAGCATCAGCAAGCTCGTGAACATGCTCGTTGGATCGAACGACAGTAGCGAGTATTACGAGGTTGCCGCTGGGACTGGCTCAATGATGATTCAACGATGGCAACAAGACCGTTTGAATCACAAGCCGTGGGATTACCTGCCAAGCATGTATTTTTATCACCTTGAAGAGCTTGGCGATAGTACGTTGCCGTTTCTGATATTCAATTGTGCCATTCGCGGCATGAACGCAACAATTGTTCATGGTGACAGTCTGACACGTGTTGCTAGACAAGTATATTTCATTCAAAACGATGAAGACGACTATTTGCATTTCAGCGTAGTGAATGTGATGCCGCACAGCAAAGACGTTGAACAAGAATTTGATATTCGACAGTGGCTAGAGCCTGAACAAAATCACATTGAATCAACAGAGATACCCGCAAGATACAACGAAGCCATTCAGAACTTAACAGCGGGAACTGAATAAATGTAACGGAGGACGATCAATGGAGTCAGAAGTAGACGATGTTTACATCAGCCAAGTGACCGGTGAGCCGGTTTACGTGGACATCAAAGGAACTTTGTACAAGCTTACGAAAGTAGAGGACGAAAAATGAGCGAAGAAAAACTGTACGCGGTAAAGAACGATGAAGGCGAATACTGGAATTTTGCAGATCGAGATGGCTTCTTTGAATCAGACTTCGCATCTTGCTCGGCCACAGATGACGAGAGATATACCAAAAACGTGGTTCGTGATCATGGTGGCCACGTTGTCGCGCTTGTTGAGGAACCTGAAAAGGTAGTTCTTACCAAGGAACAGGCCGAAATCGTTGAAGAGGCAAAGACAAAAAGAATCCCTGCAACCTATATTGCTCAACATACTGATGTTTCTAACGGCGTGGAAAAATTACTGATGAATGCTTACGTCAACGGCTACACCGTGGCAAAGGAGAAAAAGTACAACGTCAAGGTGCCATACGCAGAAGGCTGGCATTTTCAGAAGTATTCTCCTGAGTCTAAGCGAGGACTTCACAACAATTGGAGACCATTTCCAGCGAAAGACGTTGATTCCAATATGAGCAAAGACCTATTTCTTTTCACCGAAGCAGAGATCGAACATTACGGCTTACAAGACTGCGAAAAAGAAGAGGTGACTGATGATGGCATTCGTTGAGCTTGAAAGCGGTGACTGGATAAACCCTGATTTCATTGAGATGATATTCAAGCAAAACCCCATTGGCACTTTATGGGAAGCTGTCCTGAATCACGGATCAGCCGCTGACATCACTGACGCCGATCGCATTCGCATTCTGAAAGCTTGCGGGGTTCGTGAGGATCAAAAAGGAGAAAGACAATGAGCAATGAGACGAAGCGGGACGTGTTCGAGGCGGTTTGGAATCGTCTTGCTGGCTATCAGGTGTTCTTCAATGGCTGGCCTAGGGAAACACTATATGACTACAAGAAACGTTATGAGGCCGCCTTGCCAGATGATATGCCGGTGATTCCGCAGGTGGTGGGAGAGATATTGCGATCAGCACACGGGCAAACTAATTTGCTGGGCGTGTTAGACACAGCCAAAAACGGGCACAAGGTTAGTGAGCCATTGGCATGGATAATTGCCAATCAAAACACATTCGCCCTTGCATGGGTGCTAGGTGTCTGGAAAGTTAAAGAAACAGATGAGGTAGTCAAACTATGAACTGTGAGACGAAGTGGAACGTGTTCGAGGAAATTGTATTGGTGCTAGTGGAGGAAGAAAAATGAAATACTTTGAGACAAAGGAACCCTATTACAGCTTGATTGTTGCGAACAATACTGAGGAAGCCAAGAAAATTTATCGTGAAATGTATGGAGATCAAGATGACCCCGAACGATTTAAAGAGTTAAGCCGTGAAGAAGCACTATATCACCTTGCGATTGCAAAGACAGAAGACGGGGACATTCTTGCTTATGAAGATGTTCAAAAAAGCCTAAACGAAAAGACGCCATCAATGCTTCTAGTAGACCACATGATCTTATAGGAGGCGGATAAATGAAACAGATGATAAACAACATATGGAATATGTCTCCATCAGCGCTGAACATGAATTTGATCATCATATGCGGTGTCCTTGCGGCAATTCTGCTGGCATTTCTTCATTGGGTAAATAAGCAGAAATGATGATTACCGTCATGCTGCTAATCGCAGGTGTTGCAATGTGGATTTGGGCTAACTGGAAAAGAGGAAAATGAAATGAATGATCGGCATCGAGCAGTCATGCGAGCGCGCAAGGAACAGCTCATGTATGAACGCAGAAAATATGAGCACGAAATGGACGAATTTGCAAAAGCACTTTATCCAGTCTTCAAGGCGGCCGCTGCCACGATTGAACAATGGCTTGCTGCTTTTCCAGTTCAGGTAAACAAAAAGCGCACCGGATGAAGGACGCGCTGGAGGCCATATTGTTTGTACTTTGGGATATATCATATTCAATCAGGGAGAGAAATCAATGAGAGCAGAACATCATTCAAGAATAAAGTCGGCATTAGTTAGTTTTGTATCAAGCATTTGCATCATCGCATGTGCATTCATGACGTCAATCATCTTCATTGTCGGATGTTGGATATTGAAATCATTGCTCGATGGACTGTTTGGATAGACAAAAAGCGCACCACGAGGGAACGCCTTTGCTTGATTATCCATAAAATAATTATACCATAAGGGGTGGCGCTTGTGATGGAGCTTTTATCAATTAGCGATGAAAAGGATCGGGAAGCAGTCGAAGATATACTCAATAAATATCGATCAGAGCGTGGATTCATGAGGGCTCCAATCAATCCAAAGATCACGAGTGCATGGGGAGATGGGACAGCAGCCAGTACGGCCGATCGTCCCTCATATGCGCAAGAGAGACTGGAGAGACAATCATCAGCGCAGAAGTTTTGCGACTGGTGCGATAGATGCATCGCGGCCATGCCAAAACAGTCTCATCAGCGCTTACTTAGGATCAGGTACTGTGATGGACCTGAAACTGAAACCCCTGATGGTACGACCATGGCTATACTCGACATTTCGGCAGCAACATACACACGAAGAAAACGTAATGCGCTTTTGGCAGCCGCATGGTACTTTGGAGTTACGCCCAGAAAAAGCAGTGAGCAATGAATGAGCACTAATTGAGCACTAATTGAGCGATAAATGAGTGGCAAACTAAAAACGCAAACCATTATGATTGTATTGTGCCAAGGGAGTGATCCTAAAGCACCGTTTTTTCCTCCGAGCCTCAGTGATGATAAAGCTGTGGCAAGGCGTGGCAAATGGAATGGCTGAGATAGTCAGGCGGGTTCGATTCCCGCATGCCACATTGTCCAGTTTAGCGACCGGACACAGCTTGCGATGACCCCATCTGACACTGGGCGAGCGAGCAAATCGCTGTGGCGGAATAGGTAGACGCTATGGGTGATAGACGAAGGCTTGATAAGGGCAACGGTAAAGGCGGAACATAAATGGATTCGGAAGTTGCCAGCCTTAAAAAGTAGATGAATAGTAATTCGCCTGTGGAGTTAGTCAATTGCGACCATATCCGTTCCTAAGCCATCTACAATGTGTCATGTCGGGTGCAAATCCCGACCAGCGATATACGGCCGATAATTGAGACGTTTTGCAGCGTCAACAAATTAAACCGCTATGTTAGCGCGACATAGTAAGCCAATCTGTTATGCTAGCAGATTGCAATGATGGGGCAGATGCGGCTCGCCCATCAATTATGCGAGCAACAGAATAGACATTGATACTGGTTACTCAATGCTGAAACGGGACGGTGCAACTCCGTCCGCTCGCTTTGGACCCTGTCACTCCAAGAACATGATATATGAAGCACAGATATCACCTCAATGTAGTATTCCAGTTCATGCTGGGGTACTATTTTTTTGAGGTGATTTAGATGAAAAAATTTTTGGAAGTTCTGATAAAATGGGGTCCAACAATTTCAACCGCAATAATATCCTTTATCAGTGCCTATTTATTGAACAGAAAATCAATTAGCGCGAATGTCAAAGCTAAGTCAAGGATTAAATGGATAGAAGAAGTTCGCACTGTGACTGTGAATTTTCTTTCAAGCTGTAATGAACTCATTAACTATGTAAACTTTAGGCCGAATGGCGATGCTACTCCAGATGAAAAAATGGAGTATGAAAATCTTATGACAAGAACAATTAAATATGCAATTGAGTTGAAACTGTTTTTTTCATATAAGCCTAGTGATTATAACAATAAAAGAGAAAAACACGGTTTAATAATCTCTGAGATGGAATGTTCAAGCAGTAATCAAGGGATGAACGTGAAAATGATTTACTTGTTTGACGAAATATCAGAAATAGCGAGCAAGGCTTTAAGCCAACTTGATGATCTTGAACGCGCAGATGTTTATGATTATTTTAAAAAATTACCGCCTAGTTATTCTAAGGATGTTAGTTATGCTGTAAGCAGGTACCTAAAAATAGAGTGGGACCGTGCCAAAAAAGGAAAATGAAAAACTTTACTTTATTGCACGCTGTTGCATGGGAGTTTTCCCGTGAATAGCACTTCGACATCAAGTGAGGTGCCATTTTTATACATATTTCGATGGATTGATATTAGCGCCTTAGTTTTCAACGTGGCAGACAACTTTTAAAAAGTAAGACTACCTGCGTTAAACTTTGATTAGAATATGTCTACTGAAGACATATCTATGGTAGAATGTGAAACATTCTAATGGTAGGTGTAAATCTTTGTTAAATTACAATTCATTTGGGATCGTTGACAATAAAACATCGGAAACAATGACAAAACAGGAGTTTTGTCATTTTTTTATACAGGGCAATTTAAACGTTAACCTTAGAAAACAACTTTTTCTTCAACTCAATTCTCTTTTTGAAACATATCTTCTGCCGCTTATACATGACATACACAGAATATGGATTGATGGGTCGTTTGTCAGTAAAAAGCCTTTTCCTTCGGACATTGATGTTTTAGTACTTGTTACTCCGACAGCTGACTCTGAGCCTCAAGACACCCAAATTATAAGCACAATTCTAGATGAACGAGATGAGATAAAGTGTCAGACAAATGTACATTTGTTTGTTATTTTCGATTATCCAAATATAGACTTTTCAAATCAAGGATATAGAGAAAAGTTTTCTTTATCAAAAAATAGTCATAATGAACTCTACCAATATTATAAGCAACTTTTTAGTCATACGCGTGCTGACAAGCCAAAAACCATAATTGAACTTCGAGTAAAAGATGGTGAGATACAATGAACTACAAAGAATTGAAAAACGCAAGGAATGTTTATGCAAAATCAATTGATTCTAATCAGCCTGATGATGACCTGCAATCATATTTTAAAAAGCAACTTGGAATTATCAATGAGCTGATGACTGATAACGTTGATCTCCATATTTATACGGGTTTACGGCCTGGGGCAATCAAGATATCGCAGCTGTCGTCAGTACTACCAAACATTCAAAAAATGGTTATTGGAGCAGCAAATAAATTGTATGGAAATGGACGAGACAGGGGCAAAATTTCCGATTCCATTAGCAAAGAGTATTCGTTAGAGATTGATTCGGTGCAACCAGGATCTTTCATGCTAAGGCTTAATCCATCATCTTCTGGCGATGCAAATATTTCTCTGTTTGAGAAGGAAAAATCATGGGCCGACATTTTAAGACACATGGTTGAGCTGACAGAATCAGGAACAAACGAATCGGTTCAAGAAATTGCACATGATTTTGGCTATCGGGCTTATACAGCATCAAGGGCCTGGATAAATCTAATGGAAAAAGAAAATCTGACAATAAAGTATCGTGATGCGAAGTCAACAATATTTTTATCAAAGCAAAAAATCGTTAGGGCCAAACAGAGCTTTGCCACTGTTTCACTTGATAGTAAAGAATCAAGAATACGAATAGAGGGCGTAATAACGTCGGTTAACGTTCCCAAACACATGATAAAAATATCAAATCAAGGAAAGACTTACACTATCAAAGTTGCAGACGATTCCCTTCGTGGGGCCACTATTGATCTTGAAAGTAAAAGCTATTCACTTGATGGTTATATGATCTCAGTTAAAAATTTACGAACAAAGATCGAAACAATAACGTATTTAATTCCAACATTTCCAAAATAGAAACTTAATGATTCTCATTACTAGCACTCCGCCAACCGGTGAGGTGCTATTTTTGTGCAACAAAAAAGCCCTCAGAGACCAGTCCAAGGGCCAAAAGGATGAAAAAACGAAACATATGTGTGAGCAGTGACAATTGACTTAGAGGAGAATGGCCACTGCTCACGGCTACATAATAGCACATTCCTTATATAAGGATACTAAAAAAGCCCTCGGTTGGGGGCCGAGAGCCTAAAGATAGGGTAGTACCGAGGAGTGAAAATGAGTATCTGTTGGAACAATTTAATTTTAGCTTATCGAAATTATTTAAGCAACAAAAAAGCTCTCGGGGCCGAATCCGAGGGCTTAAGAACTCGGGAAGTTCTTCATGAGAATGTGAGCAGCGTCATCAAACTGCTCACGGTCATTATATTTCAGGAGGCGAGTAGATGCAATGGACAGATGAACAAATCAGCGGCATTAGGAAGCTCGCCTCTGAAGGCTTTACCAGACGTGAGGCAGCAGACAAGCTAGGGATTAGCTATGATGCTCTTCAAGGCAAAGCAAGACGGCTTGGCATCGAGTTCCAAAAACCACTAAAGAATGAATATGATTCAGACGGAACAAATAGGGAGACACCATCCGCTGACAGAAAAGTCGCTCTTAATGCTGATGGTAGTCAAACAGTCACTGCCTTAATGAGACTCAAGCATGAGCCAAATAAAGACCCACGAACTTTGATGGAGTTGTGTGGATACGATCCTGATAAGTTCGAGATGGTCTTAGGCGACTACAAAGTTTATGAGCAGCATAGTACCGAAGACGGCACAGTTCCGCAGTACAGCATTCATATTCGCGTAAAGCCGAAACAAGGCTTATCGATAAGTGAAATGGCTGAAGCGTTCAACGACAAAATCATTCCGGTCAATTACGGCATGAAGAAATCGGGCGATCGCAACTTAGTCATTCCATTGCCTGACCTGCACTTTGGCTGGACAACATTCGCCGATCTAAAAGACATGGTGAGTCAACTTAGAGAGATCATCATGGACGGCTACAACGAGATTGTGATCGAGCAATTGGGAGATCTATTCCATAGTGATCAGATTCATGTAACACAAACGGTTAGAGGAACACAATTAGATCACGCAAACATGCGTCAGGCATTCCATGATGCAGTGAAGCTGTTTGATCAAATTGTTCCGCTGGCAATTGAATATAGCAATCGCGTCTCAATCAAGAGCGTGTTCGGTAACCATTCAGGTGATCTCGAATACGCTTTTCTTTATGCGCTAATAGATCGCTATCCGCAAGTACACGTTGATCTCAATGACAGTAATCCGGCAACCGACTGGCGCTGTGCATACTTGCTAGGGCATGTTGGAATTATGTTGGCTCATGGTGACGTAAGCAGGGACAAGCTGACAAGCCTTTTCCCATTTGAATACAAAAGGATATTCAGTGTGGCAAAAACATACGAGCTTCACTCAGGCCACTATCATAGCGAGCGGTTTAAAGATGATCGTGGCATTATGTGGCGCCAGCTTGGAACAGCAAAGCCAAATGATCCCTATGAGATTAAGAATGGCTTCACCACGGGCAAACATCTGCTGTATGCGTTCGTTTATGACGACACACGATTGAGGTGCACCTATGAGCTCAACTAATGGAATGAAGCGAGTCGGTTACGGTTACGTATGCAGTACAGAGCGATCAATCATTGAGAAATTATCGAGAGAAGAGAACCACATGCAAGCAATTATCTACACAAAGCCACACTGTCAAAAGTGCCGATGGACAGTATTCAAGCTATCACGTGTCATGCCTGTGCAAACAGTCACGGCAGACGTTGACGACTACGAGCGGTTCCGCAAGCTAGGCTATCGATCAATGCCAGTCGTGACAGTATACAAAGCGAAAGGTACCCACGAAACATGGTGCGATTTAAGGGTTGATAAGATCAAACAATACACGGAGGGAAAATCATGA
>CALNBT010000078.1 GCA_937874345.1 uncultured Prevotella sp. | reverse complement strand
TGTCGCATGTTGCTGATGAGCTGCTGGCTTTCCTGCAACAGGTTTAAGTAAACAAGATAAATCTGCAGGTTTCCGGTGTCTTGGGCGATTTGGATGCGGTCTATCTGTTTCTTTCGGATGACACTGAGATCAGATTCAAAGAAATCGGCTTCATCAAGCAAGTCGCGATAGTTGCTGTAGTCGTGTGCTTGAATCATTTTCTCGGTCTCAAGCAAATATTGGTTTATCTTCTCCCGAATAAGATTATATTCTTCAACCAATATGTCAGGTATGGGTGTAAAATTATTGTCCACATGTTCCTTGATGGGCTCAAGCATTCTTCTCAAGATATATATGTATTGCTGTGCGGCATTTGTACTCAAATGGAACCAGGTATTCCGTTCAATGGCAATATCAGCAGGTGCCTTCCTCAAGGCCAGCAACTCTTGCCGGCGATATTTCTTCAACACCTCTTTCTCATTGTCCAAGGCATTGAGCACAAGCCTCAATTCACTTGGCTTATCGTTAATGAAACCATCTACCATCTTATTGTACAGCTCAAAGGCAAAACGAGTGATGTTACTCTGTGTGCGACTGACATGGTTGCTGAGCAAATCCCAGAGAATTTCGGAATCCTGGGTGCGCATCATCAACCGGAAACTGTCATCCTTTTCAGCATTGGCTTGCCTGCTATCTTTGCTTGGGCGAATTAACTGAAAAACAACCAACAGCATAAACAATGCCTGTACGATGATCCCTCCATAAAACATCAGCAGAGATACTATTGCACACACTGCAAACGCAACACCGGCAGTAATGAACCACCCGCCGATAACAGAAATAACGCCTGTTACCCTGAACACGGCGCTCTCTCTACTCCAGGCACGGTCGGCTAGGCTAGAACCCATGGCAACCATGAAGGTTACATAGGTTGTTGAAAGGGGAAGCTTATAGTTGGTCCCGATCGTAATTAACATCGCCGACAAAACCAGATTAACAGCAGCTCTGACCACATCAAAGGAGGCTCCTTTGTCCAGTTCGATGGCACGCTGATCGAAACGACTGTTCATCCAACCTACAACAGACTTGGGCAACACGGACGTAAAAAAATTGTTGATGTTCTGTGTAAAACGCACTAAACTGCGTGCAGCAAAGCTCGATCCAAACATCTCATCGCCTTCATCCTGCCGTGATAAATCTACAGAAGTTTTAATCACCCGGTGGGCTTTTTTAGAAGTTGCCATGGCAACAACCATCACCAATCCTGCCAACAACAGATAAAATGGTGGTGTTTTGGCACTTTCCATCAACGAAGTCATCAGGAACAGACTGGGATCGGCACCATTTGATTGCGCCAAGAAGGTTTGATAAGAATCAAGTCCGGCAAGGGGCACACCGATAAAATTAACCAAATCGTTTCCGGCAAAAGCCATCGCCAAGGCAAATGTACCCATCATCACCACAAACTTGAAAATATTGACACCCAATAGGTGCAATACCTCCATCGCAATGGCTGAAACGATAAAAGTATATACCAGCAACATGCCGATATTGGCATCAATCCAAGATCTTATATCCTCGCTTACATAAGGCGATTTGCCAAATCCCTTCATAAAAATGAAATAGGACAACGTGGTAAACGCGATACCTCCGAAAATAGCTATCGTATAACGTGAATACTTTTTATAGTTAAATGTGAAGATAATACGTGTTATCCATTGCACCAGTACACCAAAGGCAAATGCGATGGCAACACTCACAAAGATGGCAATAATCACTTTCAAGGCTTGCTCGGTATTCAGCAAATCTTTGAAAACAAAACTGCTGTTGTGCAACATCTTTAATACCGCCAGCATAAAAGTGCCTCCTAAAAGTTCGAAAACCAGTGAAACGGTGGTCGAGGTGGGCATTCCAAAGCGGTTAAAGATATCCAAGACAATGACGTCTGTAACCATTACAGCCAAGAAGATAACCATCACCTCCTTAAAATTGAAGTTGCTTGGATTCATAATGCCATGCCTGGCCACATCCATCATACCGGATGACATGACTGCACCCAGTATTACGCCAAAAGAAGCAATGATAAGGACTGTTCGAAACTTAGCGACCTTAGCTCCAATAGCTGATTGCAGAAAATTAACCGCATCGTTAGAGACGCCGACAAACAGGTCAAATACGGCCAAACAGAGCAGAAAAATAACGATAATGAGATAAATAGTTGTCATTCAAAAATGAATATTGCATGTTATTTTTCACGAATAGTCGTTTAAAACAACGATTTTATATAATAAAATACAAAAGTAGCTTAGAATAATTACATTTTTTAAAAACACACATTACAATTGTGTTACAATTCGATTTTCAAAAAAATAAATTAGTCAATTCTTATTATTTAATATTAAAATCGTACCTTTGTTCCAAAATTGTGTGACAGAACATTCAAATGAGTAACGACACATTGACTCAGTCATTGACACGAACAGTCGAAAAACTTGCTGAACCGGAACTATTGCGTGACTTGTGTCACCAGCAACGTGATGGAAGCCCTCTACCTTCAGGCACTGTACTGCATGAGATTATCGAATTGTCTAGGGCAATTCTCTTTCCCGGTTATTATGGAAATCCAAATATTCATTTCCAAACCGTTAAATATCAATTGGGCGTAAGCGTAGAACGACTCTATTTGTTACTTACAGATCAGATTTGGGCAGGGCTCTGCTTCTGTGAGGACTGTGATGAAGAAGGAATGAAAACATCCGATGAGCAACGTGAAATGGCAGAGACCTTGTCACTAAAGCTAATTGAAAGGCTTCCTCAAATTCGCGAGACACTGGCAACAGACGTCTTAGCAACTTACAACGGAGACCCCGCTGCAAAAAGCCATGCCGAAATTATAGCTTGTTATCCGGTGATTAAAGCGCTGGCTAATTATCGTATCGCACATGAACTTTATAACCTCGAAGTACCAATCATTCCGAGAATGATTACTGAAATGGGACATTCTGAAACAGGCATCGACATTCATCCGAGAGCAACCATCGGGCAGTATTTCACCATAGACCATGGAACGGGCACTGTTGTTGGCGCGACTTGCGTTATTGGCAACAATGTAAAATTGTACCAGGGCGTAACTCTCGGCGCGAAAAGTTTTCCACTCGACGACAACGGCAACCCCATCAAAGGCATTCCTCGTCATCCTATTTTGGAAGACAATGTCATTGTTTATGCCAATGCAACGATCCTTGGACGAATCACTGTCGGCAAAGGCAGTGTGGTAGGCGCAAACGTATGGGTGACACACGATATAGACCCTAACACCAAGATTTTTAATCGTGTCTTTGAAGATTAAATCATCAATATTCAAATAAACTATCATTTATCAATTTTATTCAAATGGAATTTGAACTCATCGCCAAAACGTTTATGGGATTGGAACCCGTTTTGGCACAAGAGCTGACTCAATTAGGTGCCAATAATATACAAATTGGTCGCCGCATGGTTTCTTTTACCGGTGATCAGGAAATGATGTACCGTGCTAACTTTCAATTGCACACGGCCATTCGCATTCTGAAGCCCATCAAACATTTCAAGGCACGTTCTGCAGAAGAAGTATACGAAGAAATAAAGAAGATAAATTGGAGTGAATTTATTGAAAAAGGAAAGACCTTCTCTGTCGATTCTGTAGTATATTCAGAGGAGTTCAGGAATTCGCGCTTTGTAACTTACAAAGTGAAAGATGCCATTGTCGACCAGTTTCGCGAAGCTACCGGTACACGACCCAATATCTCTGTAAGCAATCCTGATATCCGTTTGCATATCCACATCGCTGATGAAGATGCCTGCTTGAGTTTAGACTCAAGTGGAGAATCCTTGCATCGCAGAGGTTATCGCCAGGAATCTGTCGAGGCACCTTTAAACGAAGTTCTTGCCGCCGGCATGATTTTGATGACCGGTTGGAAGGGAGATACCGATTTTATTGACCCGATGTGCGGTAGTGGAACGCTATTGATAGAAGCTGCATTGATTGCACGCAACATGAGTCCCGGTATCTTCCGAAAAGAATATGCCTTCGAAAAGTGGAACGATTTTGACAGTGAACTATTCGACAGGATATACAATGACGATTCGCGCGAACGTGAGTTCAACCACCATATCTATGGATATGATATCGACATGAAGGCTGTCAACACAGCACGACTAAATGTGAAGGCAGCAGGACTGACAAAAGACATTTCGATTGATCATGCCGACTTCAAGAATTTCAAGCAGCCTGCACAACCGAGTATCATGATTACTAATCCTCCTTATGGTGAACGCATTTCTACACCCAACCTGCTTGGAACATACAAGATGATTGGTGAGCGTCTGAAACACGAGTTTGTGAACAACGAGGTGTGGATATTGAGCTACCGCGAGGAATGCTTCGATCAGATTGGTCTGAAGCCATCCATCAAGATTCCGGTATTCAATGGCAGTCTGGAATGTGAGTTCAGAAAGTATACCATCTTCGATGGAAAGATGAGAAGCTTCAGAGCCGAAGGCGGCATCGTTAAGACCGAAGAAGAACTCCAGGAGATGGAGAAAGAACATCGCTTCAAGAAAAATCGCGAATTCAAGAAACGTCTTGAAGAAAACGAGGAAAATGAAGAGGGTGACATCCGTTCTTTCACCTTCCATTCTTTAGAGCATAATGACAGAAGAAACGAGTGGAGAAAGCCTGTTGATGACCGTCCTTTCAATAGAGGAGGCAGAAGCAATCGCAATGACGATGACACTGATTTCCAATTCAACAGAGGCGGAAGGCGATTTGACAAAGGTCCCCGTCCGTTTGGTAAAGAAGGAAAGCGCGAAGGCTATACTCCGGGCTATAAGAAAAAAAGATTTGGTGATGGAGAATAAGCGTTTGTCCTATCTGTCGGTTGTCATCATCCTGATGGTTTTTGGATTACAGAGTATGGCACAGCGACAATTTACCTTAGAGGACCTTAATTTTGGAGGGACAAACTATCGCAAGTTCGTTCCAGAAAACAGGTATACTACCTGGTGGGGTGATGAACTGATTCGACAGGATGTGGACAAATGTTCAATGATCGACAAGGCGACGGGCAAAGAAACGGTTCTATTTACCCTTGACAATATCAATGATTGGGTAGCAAAAGACTGTTCTTGCAAAGTCAGCCACCTGTTAGACGCAATCTTTCCCTATCCCGGCAAACCGTTAGTAATAGTAAAACACAGTGCCACCATGACGCTGGTGAACTGGGAAACCCACAAAATTGAATGGTGGGTAAGCACTGCCGACGAAGATCATGCCGAATGGAACAGTGTTACGAAGGCCACGGCATACGTCGAACTGGGCGGCCATCAACTTTTTATTCGTACTGCTGACGAAAAGGATATCCAGTTAACCACCGATGGAAGTCGCGATATCGTGTACGGGCAGAGCGTGCATCGTGATGAATTCGGCATCACCAAAGGAACTTTCTGGAGCCCTGACGGTAACCGCTTGGCCTATTATCGTATGGACCAAAGCATGGTTGCCGACTATCCTCAAGTGGATATCTTCAACAGGATGGCGACTTACGAGCCCGATAAATATCCCATGGCCGGCGAAACCTCGCACAAGGTAACAGTAAGGGTGTACGATATGGCCAAAAAACAAACCGTTACCCTGGATGCCGGCGATCCGACCGACCGCTATTTTACCAATATATCTTGGAGTCCTGACAGCAAAACCATTTATATGTTTGAACTCAACCGCGATCAGAATGATTGCCGATTGATGAGCTATGATGCTGAAACAGGAAAGAAAATTGCCGAGATTTACCGGGAGACAAACGACAAATACGTTGAGCCTCTGCATCCAATTGAGTTTCTTCCTTGGAACAACAAGCAGTTTATTTTGCAGAGTCAGCGCGATGGTTTCAACCATCTTTATCTGTATCAAAGCGATGGTCGCTTGATCAAGCAACTTAC
>CALNBT010000077.1 GCA_937874345.1 uncultured Prevotella sp. | reverse complement strand
AAAGTCACCCTATCAAAAGAAACGTGGCTGATCATTTCGCCTCCACCCTGATATGGGGGTAGACGGTCCAACCATTTTTCCTTTCCATAAAGAATACCGATGCCCGTAGGTCCATATATTTTATGCCCGCTAAAGGCAAAGAAATCGCAATCCAAATCCTGCATATCAACGGCGAAATGAGGTGCACTCTGTGCACCATCCACCATCACGGGAACGCCATGCCTGTGTGCAGTAGCAATCATCTGCTTGACAGGAATGATAGAACCCAACACATTACTCATTTGTGTAATGCTGACGATCTTGGTCTTTTCTGAAAATAGCTTTTCATATTCATCCAGCAACAATTCGCCTTTATCGTTCATAGGAATAACCTTCAACACAATGCCTCGTCGGGCAACCTGGAGCTGCCAAGGTACGATATTGGAATGATGCTCCATGGTTGAGATAATCACCTCATCACCTTCTTTCATCATTTCTTGCGCAAAAGTGGAAGCAATCAAATTCAATCCCTCTGTCGTTCCACGGGTAAAAACAATTTCTGATGGTGAATTGGCATGAATAAATTGTGCGATTCTTGAACGAGCGGCCTCGTACAAATCGGTTGCCTGTTGCGACATCCAATGAACACCCCGATGAACGTTCGCATTGACATTGAGGTATTCGTCACGCATGGCATCTAATACACACAACGGTTTCTGTGTCGTTGCAGCGTTATCCAAATAAACCAATGGTTTATCATGCACCTTTCTTGAAAGTATCGGGAAATCCTGACGGATTGAAGTTATATCATACATATGCTTTTATTTTAATAATAAACCATCGCAGTAACTAAACTGAAATGGAAAATGTGCTGATCAACGGCAGGGCTGATTGTCCATGCCGAAGGCATTAGAAAAGACCTTTGATTGCAATATACCGTATATCGACGTGCAAAACCATAGAAATTGCGACACAATGTCATGTATTTTGCAGGTCAAAATACATCATTTTGCAAATCGCTGAAAGCCAATTTGTTATACTGTTTTCTTTACGTAAAATTAGCAAGTCCGGCATCCGCCACAACTGCATAACTGACCCCTGAAACGTTTCTCTACCAGATAGTGTAAACGATCTTTCAGCGGTTCAAGATTGATATTGTCAATCACCTCGTTGATAAAGGCAAATTCCAACAGTAATTTGGCATCCTCCTCGGAAATACCTCGCTGACGCATGTAGAACATGGCCTGCTCATTGAGTTGACCTACCGTAGAACCATGTGAACATTTAACGTCATCTGCGTAAATTTCCAGTTCAGGTTGAGAGTACATGTGCGCCTGCTTGGTAGCGCAAAGATTCTGATTGCGCTCTTCTGAGACAGTCTTCTGAGCATCATGCCGAACAATTACTTTTCCGGCAAATGCGCCTGTCGCCTGTTCATCGAGTACATATTTGTACAATTCATGGCTCACACAATGTCCTACTGCATGGTCTATCAGCGTATTGTTGTCAACGTGCTGTTTCTTGTCAGCAATGACACAGCCGTTGCAGAAGCATTCAGCACCTTCGCCACGGAAGGTCAAATTGAGCATGTTGCGTGTAATGCCATTGTGAAGCGTAATAATATTATGGTTAAACCTGCTGTTTGCAAGCTGCTCAACGTAGATATTGCTGACGCGTCTGTTGTCTTCGTGGGTTTCTTCCATGCAATACAGGTCGAGTGAAGCGTTTTCTCCAACATAAGCTTCAAGGACCTGAGTAGCCAAAAATTTCTTCTCATCCATGGTATGGTCACAGAAAAGGAATTTCGCTTCGGCACCCTGCTCCATGATGATGAGTACTCTACGGTTGATCATCAGATCTACATCCGACCGCAAGAGATTGATGATTTGGACCGTGCGGCTTATCTTGACATTCTTTGGTACATATACTAAAAGGCCATCCTGTGCCAACATTGTATTGAGGGCAGTAACTGCATCTTGGTCGGTCTTGGCTATCTTGGCGTAATATTTATTGATCAAATCAGGATTCTGGCGTGCCACAGCGGACAATGCGTCAACGATAACTCCTTCGGGCAATGACACCTTTGGCAGGGCTTTGCTGTAAAATGCGTCGTTGACCACAAAATAAAGTGAGGTACTGAGATTCGGCACATCGCACTTAAAGGCCTCATATGGATTGACAGGAATATCCAACCGGTTCAGATTCAGACCATAATCTGGCTCAAAAATCGCAGACATATCCGTATATTTGTACCGCTCGACCTTGCGGGAAGGAAACCCTTGACGCTTGAAATCTTCAAATGCGGCATCCCTTACCTCGTTCATGACAGGAGCGCTGTTGTCGAAGATGGCCTTACGGGCTAGGCTATATAAGTCGATATATTGTTTTTCGCTATTCATATCTTTTTATTTAGAGTTTGAAGAGAACTGTTTGGATGGGTAGGAGACATTTCGGGCAAATGGATAAACCCTTCTTTTTTGAAGTCGCTTTTTATGTCTACAAGGCTGCTGACGCTTGTTAATCTACTTCAGCCTTAATCCAATCGTATCCTCGAGCCTCAATCTCCTTGGCTAGTTCGGCACCTCCGGTCTTCACAATACGACCATTGTACAAAACATGCACGACATCGGGTTTGATAAGATCAAGCAAACGATCGTAGTGCGTGATGACAATGACACTTGTTTCAGGTGTCTTCAATTTGTTGACTCCCTCAGCTACAATGCGCAACGCATCTACATCAAGGCCGGAATCGGTTTCATCCAAGATCGACAGTTTCGGCTCTAACATTGCCATCTGAAAGATCTCATTACGCTTCTTTTCTCCACCACTGAAGCCTTCATTTACACTACGGTTGGAAAGTTTGCTGTCAAGTTCCACAATCTTACGCTTTTCCTTCATCAGCTTCAGAAAATCGCCTGCGCTCAAGGGATCTAAGCCATGGTACTTACGTTTTTCGTTGATGGCTGCACGCATGAAGTTTGTCATTGACACGCCTGGTATTTCAACAGGATATTGAAAAGAAAGGAACAATCCTTCATGAGCTCGGTTCTCAGGGGACATCTGCAAGAGGTCATTACCGTTAAAGATGGCACTGCCTTCGGTAACCTCATACTGTGGATTGCCCACCAATACAGCACTCAACGTGCTCTTTCCCGAGCCATTTGGGCCCATAATGGCATGTATCTCGCCATCTTTTATGGTGAGATCGATCCCTTTTAATATCTCTTTGCCAGCAATACTGGCATGCAAATTTTTTACTTCTAACATATTTATTTCGTTATGAATG
>CALNBT010000076.1 GCA_937874345.1 uncultured Prevotella sp. | reverse complement strand
AGTTTATTACCATGCTCTATGGTAATGCAAAGACATGGTCGGAGAAAGGAAAGGCACAACCAGAGTTTGTCGCTATCGATATGGATGTACATACCGATTACGACAACGACAAAGATGAGATTGAGAAACTGATGATGCGCTTCTTTGCCAACTATATGAATGACCTGCATGAAGGTCTATACAATTGTCCGCAACGCACCGAGCAATCCTTGCGCCATTTGTTCTCAGCAGCAGCCATGAAGGACTACTTCTACGAATCCATGCCCTCGATGGTCAATCCATTGGGCATTGGAAGAAGATCTGTTCCTCTAGTGAGTAAGGTTCAGAATCTGCTTATCGGCGATTTTCTGAACTACATGGCTCTTCGTCATCAGATATTTCTGTCCACAATGACTTCGCTCGAAAAAAAAAAGCTGAAGAGCAAGCCTTATCCGACGGAATACTGATTGACCCTTTGGCTGGATTAGACATCGACATTCAGAGTTTTGATATACCCAGAATCGTAAGTGTCTATCCCGACCAGGCAGGATTGAGATGGTGGACAAAAAGTTGGTTTAACAACAGTGAGGACGGAGAAGCCGCTATCGAGATTGAACGAGAACAGGCTATCCGTTTCCTCTTGAATCAGATAGACAAAGAAGAATGGTTGGAAGAATACTTTCCCAAGCAGATGGAGATGTATCACAATGCCATTGACCAAACCAAAGAACAACTACTACAACAAAGCATCTAACGTATGGCTATAAAGAATTCAAAACGATTTGCAGAAGTGGAATACTGCTTACAACGGTATTTCGATACTTCGTTTGCCCCTGTAATGCGCAATGTTCAATCGGACTTGAGCAACAAACAGGTAAAGGAATATGCAGATTATCAAATGGGCTTTGGTGGAATCTTGCGTTCAATGGCCAATAGCATGAATAACATGCCCGATGATTCCATGCAGTATGTAAAACTCACCGGCAAATGGAACAGCAAGACCACAGAAGACTACCTTGAGATGTGTCAAAAGCAGATAGCAGGGAATAAAGACTTTCAGAATGACTTGTTGAAACTATCCTCTGAATGGCGCAATGCAGTCGTAAAAGAATTAGGCCGAGAAAGATATGATACCATGAGCGAGAAACTGGGTATGGATATGGCCTACGCCTATGTGGATTACCGAGTGCAGCAGATGATGATAGACAAACTGGTCAAAGACCGTATGCCCAAATCATCCATGGAGTACATTGTTCGGAAAGCAGGAGAAGGCAGTCTATTCGGCATATCAACCATTCTGTCAAGGTCAGCACTTGACCATCACATCGCTGAACGTGGTGAAAAAGCCTATAACCCAAGTATTCTTGAAAAAGGAACAGCAAAGGTCAGCTCCATTGGCATTGATGCACTAACAACTGGCGGTGTTGGTTCTTGGGCCAGCTTAGGACGGTTTGTCGGGTTTGAAGTAGCATTCAGCGGTATCGATTATTTAAGCAGTAAAAACAATAAAAGTGCAAAGACCATCACAGTAGAAGACTGTATCAGCCAAGGTCTATTTGGAAGTAAAGCCAATGTCTTTACAGACTTTCGCAAGAAAGGCAGTCAAATCAAGTCCTGGGAGAATCCGTATGTATTATCCGTCAATCAAACACTTAACAAGAAAATGGGAATAGCTACAGAAAAACCTTTCTACGAAGACCTCTTCAAACCAGCTACCAAACAACCTTGGGAGTTGGACTTATCTACTGTAACGAATCAACGTAAGAAAGAATATGCCAATGTCCCGATGGTGGTAGCTCCGGGACATGAAGAAGAATACTTGGCAGCACAACGTGAGGTAAAAGCCAATCAAGAAGCAGCCAAGAAAGAAAAAACGCAAAGTAATGCGACGGTGGATGTGGAACCAGCATCGGCAAAAGAAGCCTATGAGCAAAAGCAACAAGAAAGTCAAGCGACAAC
>CALNBT010000075.1 GCA_937874345.1 uncultured Prevotella sp. | reverse complement strand
GAAAACGAACATGGTTGAGTCCATAGTCTTTGAGCGTACCCAGATATTGCATCCAAGTATTCAGGTCCATCGGTACGTGTCCTGTCTGTGGAAACACACAAGCATCGTGCTTACCACGAAGAAAAGTAAGATGGCTGTTGACAAAAAATTGAGTACCTCGGGTCTCAAATTCTACAAATCCAAAGTTCTGGGACAGGGTGTCAGAACCTTCAATGATTGCAGTGAGGCGATATAAATCGGGATGGAATTCGCTCCATAAATGCGGATTATTTCCTAATGTTATATTGGCTTCAATAGTGTTTGTTCTGCCAATGAAATGCTGATTGAGCATGACTGTTCTGCAACCCCCAACCATATTGGAATCTTTCAGGTTAGTGAGCACAAAATTTAGTTTGGACTTGTTTATCTTTCCAGCCAACCTTAACTTCACGTTTATTGTTTTGTTTGTTGCTGATGGGGTGATCGTCATTCCCAAAATATGCTTTGTATTAACGGCTTCAAGGTAAAAACGCCCAATAATGCCATTCCAGTTCGTCTGGGTATCTTCGGTATAAGCATGAGAACTTACATAAAGCTGACGAGGAACTCCGCAATTGTTATCAACGAGGATGGCTACCTGATGCGGCCCCGGAGTCAAGGCTTTCGTGAGATTGAATATCTGTGGCGTAGAGATGTCGTTGCTGGAACTTATTAACCGACCGTCAATATAGACACGAGAAGGTTTGGTCCGTTCCATGGTAAGCCAGATTTGCTTTCCATGCCAAGACCTTGGAATGATTACTTCCCGACGATACCATGCCTTCCCGATATAGGAATATAAGCGGGACAGTCGGCTCGTTTCTTGGTGATTCGTGCAAGGATTTCCTTTTCGATTCGTATCTGTGGTTCCCGGAAGTACAACCTCATCCACTAGGGGAGATAGAGCTGTTAAGGTAGAGTCTGGGTCCAGTGCAAACTTCCACGTACCCTTCAGATCGATTTGCTGACGCATGGATTGGTCGTGAGCAGATAGATATTGCCCATAAATGCAAAGCAATATTATCAAAAGAATCTTTTTCATTGGCGTTACTGAAACAGGGGGTGTATCATTGTAGATAGCAACCTTGTACATTAGATGTGGTTTATAATTTGCTAAAATACAACAAATTGAAGAATTTTCAATGTATTTCCTTGAAAATAAAAAAAGGATGATAGTGGTTGACATTTATTTCATGGATCAAGGAACATAAAATCAAGCCACTCTTCTTTTTTTTATGGCATCAAAATGATGTCCTTTATGGATATTCTGTATTTCTATTTTGAAAGTTTCATTATCATCTTTTATTCTATTCAAATCGTAGATAAAATTTGTCTAATCCATATAAATCAATTAATTTTGCAAATAATGTTGAAGAATGTGCATGATCGGAAATACCTGTTGGGTAATTGATAAACGCTACATCCGAAGTTTCTTTGAATGGAAATGCCGGAATATTTCTTCAATCTACATATATTAATCCTTCAATTATAATCTTTAGTCAATGTTATCTAGAATTCTGGTTTTATGTGTTAGTATTCTTTTTGCCTTCCAGATACAGGCAGAACCTGTTGAAAATGCTTCTACGATACGATTAGGGAGTGAATATAATTTCGCAAAAAAAGCAATTTTGGCCGAATTTGGGGAACCCCTCGTCTCACAAGAGAACAGTATTTCCTATTCAAATTTGAAATACAAAGGATTTCAATTCAATTCTGTTTCATTCAACTTTAAAAATGATAAATTGATAGAGATGCGATTCTTCATCAATACCCCTAACAAACTAAAGGCAAACCAATATGTGAAAAAGTTGGCTGATATGATGGCAAAGAACTATTCCTTATCAATGGACCTTTCTGACAATTCATATTTTTATAAAGGAGGAGTGTCTCCAAAGGGAATAGGCCACCTCTTTACGATTTCAGCCGCTAAAATTCAAGGTGAATGGAAAGCTGAACTTCGGTATGGTCCTCTTTAAATTGAAATCAGAAATAGCTTCGCCATCTGAATATCAACCGTAAGGAAATGGAATCTTGTTTGTTAGTATTATTTGGATGGGGGAGAATTTGAGATTTAAAAACAGGCATTTTTCATGATTCGTTGCCATAAATAGAAATGCATACACTTAAAAAAGTTATTCAAATGAATATAAAAAAAGGAGGAATAATCATTTTAATGGTACTGTTTCCTTTGATCATTTCTGCACAGAGCATGAAGGAGATATGGGCATCAATGCCTGATACCATGGCTTTATTTGTCAAAGCTAGCCAAAGAGTAGAACTGGTTGACTTGTATGAAAAAGGCCTTGATCCAGTTGTCAATAATGGTTTAAATGGCAAAACTCGGTTGGATACACTGACATCAAACTACCTTTTTGCTCACATAACAGAGAAGTCGACCTTGCAAATCAAAAAATTAAAGTACCAGGATGGTGACAGCATTATCTGTGTGGTGAGAACTTATGATATGAAAGCTCCTGAAAGTTGCGTCAGTCTCTTTACGACTTCTTGGAAGTATTTAAAAAACTTACATTGGATGATCACGGATTTTGTAAAGTCTCCTAGTGATGATTCTCAATTGACATATCAACAGCTGCTTGATATTTTGGATCCTGCTTTTGTTAAAGCAACTTTAAATGCTCATAATGATCAATTGATGCTGAGCGTTTCATCTCCGCTGATAAGCCAAGAAGACTTTGTGAAGATTTCGCCATTTCTGTTGCAAAGGAAACTTAATTGGAACGGGAAAATCTTTAATTAATGTTATTAGATGCAAGAAATAGCCAGAAAACCCTTGCAAGATTAGAATGTTTTCGTAAATTTGCATCGTGTTTTTCATGGTATTAGATTATTAAGGTTAATGAAGATTGGTTGTCGTGAGACAATCAATTTTTTTTTGTGTCTCTTATTTAGCACTTCATTTTTCTTTTGCGAAGCTATTTTTATATTTGGCAGATATTGAGTTGATGTGTCAAGCCTACCTTTATCATCTTTTCCATTATCATTCAGTTCGCATCACACGATCTCAAAAATACTTTTTTTTATTTTGGTGTATCTATCTTTTAGCGTATCTTTGTACTCTTATTAGAACTAATACGGAATGAATATAAAAGTACGTTTGGCGATCATGAATTTTCTGGAGTTCGCCGTTTGGGGATCTTATTTGACCTGTATGGGAATCTATCTAGCCAATATTGGGATGTCATCTTATATTGGTTACTTTTTTGGAATGCAGGGGATCGTTTCGATTTTTATGCCGGCTTTGATGGGTATTATCGCAGATCGCTGGATTCAAGCCCAGAGATTGTTGGGTATTTGTCATCTCTTTGCAGGCATCTTCATGTTTGCTGCAGCTTATTATGGTTATGTTCAAGGCTCCAATGCTACGTTTAGTATCTTGTTTACTTTATATTCATTTAGTGTGGCTTTCTATATGCCAACGCTGGCATTGAGTAACTCTGTTGCCTATCAATCACTTATTCAATCTGGTCAGGATACCATCAAGGATTTTCCTCCCATCAGAATTTTTGGAACGATAGGATTTATTTGTGCCATGTGGTTTGTTGACCTGTTGGGTTATAAAAGCACATACAGTCAGTTTGTGACAAGTGGTGTGCTAAGTATTATACTGTTTCTGTATACCTTTGCTTTGCCTCGTTGCCCTATTGCGAAGAGAAATCAGGCAAACAATGTCGTTGATGCCCTAGGACTACGCGCATTTTCTCTTTTTAAGCAAAAGAAAATGGCCATTTTCTTTATTTTCTCGATGCTATTGGGTGTAAGCCTACAAATAACGAACGCATTTGCTACGCCCTTTATTGAGAGCTTTAAGAGCTTGCCAGACTATGCTGGTACTTTTGGTGTGAAGTATCCTGTTATCCTTTATTCTCTGTCGCAAATCAGTGAGACCTTGTGTATACTGATGATCCCTTTCTTTATGAAACGTTATGGGATCAAGAATGTGATGCTGATTGCCATGTTTGCCTGGGTCTTCCGTTTTGGTTTGCTTGGGCTTGGCAATCCGGGAGAGGGAGTATGGATGTTTTTGCTGTCCATGGTGATTTATGGAGTGGCATTCGATTTCTTTAATATTAGTGGGTCTTTATTTGTTGATAAGTCTACAGATCCCACTTTACGGTCAAGTGCACAAGGACTTTTCATGTTAATGACCAATGGCATTGGTGCTACTCTGGGTAGTTTTGTCGCTCAAGGAGTTGTTAATGCCAATACTGTTAATAATCAAACAGACTGGGCTTCATGTTGGGGTCTCTTTGCTGGTTATGCATTCGTAGTAGGCATTAGCTTTGCATTTATTTTCAGACCGAAGAAGGAGCGTGTACAAGCATGAGCAGAGTGAAATTAATCTTTAAAGGTGTAACCGAGGTTGTTGGAGCAGAAGATGTTGGGCTGATCGTTTTAGTTGATGAAGAAGAGAAGCGTCAACTGGTAATACCATGTGATCAAAATATGTTATCTCAGTTTGAGTTGCGTATCCAGCATCAACCTATTGTGCAAATGATGCTCCCTGAAGTGTTATGGAACGTCATTCAGTCACAAACCAGTTTGCATTTTGAAATTATCATCAATGACCTGATTAAGGGACAATATAAGGCAATATTCTATAACATCAACACCTTGGATATGTTATCCATTCGGGTGAGCGATGCCCTTTTGTTGGCACAGATTAGCAATATACCTGTTTATATTGATGAAGACCTGATGAGAAAGCAAAGTGTTGAATACAATAAAGATTCACACAACATGGCACTACCGGTCAACACGATTACAGATGACATGCTCAAATCTGCATTGGAAAAGGCTATTCAAGAGGAAAATTATGAATTGGCGTCTCATCTCAGGGATGAAATGAAACGGAGAAATCTGCCAAATGCCTAAATTGATGATATGAAAGAAGCTCGATATTTTTATGTTCCTGATGCGATTCATCAAACTGAGCTACCAGCTAAAGAAGCGTTACATGCGCTTCGTGTGTTGCGTTTAAAAGGTGGAGACGAGATCTTTCTGATGGATGGAGAGGGTAATTTTTTTCAAGCAGAGGTCGCTATTGCTTCATCAAAACATTGTACCTATCGTATTACGAAGGTACTGCCACAAGAAAAAACGTGGACGGGGAATATTCATCTGGCAATAGCTCCCACAAAAATGATGGATCGGATTGAGTGGATTGTCGAAAAAATGACAGAAATAGGCTTCGATGAATTAACTTTTCTAAATTGCCAATTCTCAGAACGAAGACAGGTTCGTACAGATCGATTGGAAAAAATTGTAGTTTCAGCAATGAAGCAAAGTAGGAAAGCTTGGAAACCTCTAGTTCATCCCATTCTTTCGTTTCGAGAGTTTATTGAGACTCCAAGGACAGGACAGTCGTTTATTGCGCATTGCTACAACGAAATTGCTCGAAATGATTTTTATAACGAAATACAGCAATCTGCTGACAATCAAAATATTACCATTATGATTGGTCCGGAGGGTGACTTCTCTGTTGACGAAGTAAAACTAGCCATGGAACAAGGATACAAACCTGTTTCTTTGGGTCAAAATCGTCTTCGTACCGAAACGGCAGGTTTATTCTCTGTCAGTATGGCCCAATTGGTTAGAAGAAAGTTTTAAATTGTTTTGTAATGATCCAGGAAGAAAACATGAGACAAACTATTAGACATCTTTTTTTATCATTTATATCCCTCGTATTTCTTGCATCTTGTTCCCAATCAGAATATCGCCAGTCTATTCCGCGCGAGTGTTCAGCTTTGGCTTCTTTTGATGTCAGTCAGTTAAGTGGTACCAATAACAAATTGTTGTTGAAAACATTGTTGCATATCAATAATGCAGATGAAAGTGGTATAGACCTAACTCAAAAGATTTATTTGTTTGAGTCGCCTGATGGCAATATTGGTATTTGTGCAAGAATTTCAAATGTAGACAAATGGGAGAAGATACTATCAAAAAGTGGTATTGTCTCAAAGACTTTTCGGGATGCTCATTTTGCCCAAGTGAACACATCGTGGATTGCCGGATATACTGATAATTCTCTGTTGCTCATGGGACCCATTACTCCCGCTAACCAACCCGAGATTCGAAACAAGATGGCTGAATACCTTCAACAGAAAGAAGATAATAGTGTGCTCGTTTCGCCTATCTATGCAAAATTAGATTCCATTAATAGTCCAATGGCTATGGTTGCCCAAGTGCAGGCGCTACCCGAGCAACTAACAACCTTAATGACAATTGGTTCACCCAAGGATGCAGATGGAACGGATGTGTTGCTGTCTGCAGACATGCATGTTGATCATCATTGTCTGCTTGTCAATGGTAAACTTTTTTCGTTTAACCAGACGATCAACAACGAATTGAAAAAATCAATGGAGGTGTACCGTCCAATAAAAGGCGATTATCTACCTTCTATGTCTAGGAAAGCACTCTTAGGAATCTTTGTCAATGTCAACGGTAAGTCGTACCTTCCATTATTACAGAATAGCAAAGGACTTCAAGCTATTTTGGTTGGCATCAATCAAGCAATCGACTTTGATAATATTGTCAAAAGTGTTGACGGAGATATGGCAATTGTCATTCCATCGTTCAATACCAATCAAGTCCAAATGTCGATGGCTGCCAAACTTGCTCATACACACTGGCTGAAAGATGTAAACTATTGGAAACAATCTGTTCCGAAGGGTGGACGGTTGACCAATTGGGGAAAGAACGCCTTTTCTTACGCAGATGGAAAGCAAGCTTTTTATTTTGGTGTTACGGACGACAAGCAATTTTACAGTGGAAACAGTCGTGAAGCAGCCTTAGCTTCCATTCATCCTGCCCCGGATGCCATTAGTCAGGATGTTCAAACACAGTTGAAAGGAGAGAAGATGGCGATGGTCATCAACCTTCAAAATGTAGAAAATAAGACGGTCAATATGTTTTCGAGCCTGTTAAAACCAGTTTTTGGAGACATCAATACCGTTGTTTATAAGTTGAAATAAAGTGGATACAATTTCATTTCAAAATGTTATTCCCAATGTGTTCGAAGAGGTAGATAACCTTCAATCGGAACTTTGGAATCAAAGTCAGACCTTTCAAAAAGGTCATCTCTATCTCGTTGAAGCCACATCTGGAAAAGGCAAAAGTACGTTTTGCAGCTATCTGATAGGTTATCGAAGCGATTATCAGGGTCAGATTTTATTTGATCAAGAAAATATTTCCAGCTTTGGAATCGCTCGTTGGACGGATATCCGCCAGCATGCAGTCAGTCACCTTTTTCAAGAATTGCGACTGTTCCCTGAACTGACGGCATTAGAGAACATAGAAATTAAAAATAATATTACCCACTTCCAGACCAAGAAACAAATCATTTCCTGGTTTGAACAATTGGGAATCGAAGACAAGCTGAATGCAAAGATCGGACACATGTCGTTTGGACAACAACAACGAGTTGCTTTAATACGTTCTCTGGTTCAGCCATTTGATTTTTTACTGGCTGATGAACCAATCAGTCATTTGGATGATGACAACGCACAAAAGATGCAAGAATTAATGATGAAAGAAGCCCAAAGACAGGGTGCAGGTGTTATTGTGACGAGTATTGGCAAGCATGCTCGTTTAAATTATGAGAAAATAGTAAAGCTATGAAACTTGTCTGGAAACTACTTCGTCAACACATCAGTATACCTCAGTTTGTAGGTTTCTTCTTTGCCAATCTTTTTGGATTGTTCATTGTCTTGCTGGGTTATCAATTTTATCATGATATTATTCCGGTCTTCACAAGTGAAGATAGCTTTATGAAGGCCGATTATCTTGTCATCAGCAAGAAGGTTGGCACGACGACTACCATCAGTGGGGGAGACAATACTTTTAGTCATGCAGATATTGAGGACTTTCAGCAACAGCCGTTTGTGAACCGACTAGGACTGTTTACATCTGCCAATTACAAATCAAACGTGGCAATGGCCTTCAATGGAATGCAAGTCTTGAATTCAGAGATCTTCTTTGAGAGCATACCCGATTCGTTTGTAAAGATTCCATTAAGTCAATGGAAATTTAATGAATCAGAAAATGTTGTACCCATTATCTTGCCCAGGTCTTATATAACGATGTATAATTTCGGGTTTGCACGAAATCATTCATTACCCAAGATTTCCGAAGGCATTATCGGTATGATAGATGTTACACTTTCTATTCATGGAAATGGTCGTCAAAGAAATCTCAAGGGAAAGGTTATCGGTTTTTCAAATAGATTCAGTTCTATCTTGGTTCCTCAATCATTTATGGAATGGAGTAACAAATATTTTGCTCCAGAAGCTGGAAATGCTCCCAATCGACTGATTCTAGATGTCAAGAATCCGACTGATGAGAAGGTTACTCAGTATTTGGATCGGCATGGTTACGAACAAGAGGATGGTAACCTCTCTGCTGAAAAAACTACCCATTTCTTGAGTCTGTTAGTGACCATGGTGGTCAGCGTGGGAGGCATCATTTCTATATTAAGTTTCTATGTCTTGATGTTGAGTATTTATTTGTTGGTTCAAAAGAATGCTTATAAACTAGAGAACCTCATGGTGATAGGGTATAGTCCATCCCAGGTAGCCCGACCTTATCAGTGGCTGACTCTTGGATTGAACAGCCTTAGCTTAATCATTGCATTCACAGCGTTATATGGCGTTCGTAGATATTATATGGATATCGTCTATGGATTGTTTCCATCGATAGAAGAAACCACCATGATGCCCGCATTTTTGGTTGGATTGGTATTGCTTTTGTTGATTACTTTTGTCAATATTTTTATCATTCATCGGAAGATGTTGAGCATTTGGCGTAAGTCTGCTTGACAAGTCATAAATTACTAAAGTTTTATTCCACAACCTTCGTACATTGAATGATTTCAACACAATTGAAACCATTCAATGTTTTTTTTGCAATATTAGCGAACGAAAATAGTTGTGAAGCTTATGTTGAAGCAACGCCTTTGAGCAATTACCAATCACGATTGGTTGTTTAAAGAAAGAACACAAAAAGCATGTTCTGCAATACCATAGGAATTGATAAGCAATATCACCCATTTTGGACAACAATATTCATGAAATCGTTAGCCAATTGCCATCATATTGTCATAGTTGTAACAAGTATATGAAATAACATAAATATCTATAATAATTTTAACTGTTCTGCAACTAATACATCAAAAATTTTACTTAAATTTGCATAGAAATAGATGTTTCGAGCGCTTAGCTCACTTTATTAATTAAAATTAAACAGACCAATGCAGAAAAGAATCCTTTTTCTGATGTCTATGATGGTGCTCTTTTGCACAACTATCATGGCGCAAGTTACAACTTCTTCTATGAGTGGTAAGGTTATGCTTCAGGGTACCAACGAGCAATTGATTGGTGCTACTGTACAAGCTGTGCACGTACCTTCTGGAACAAGTTATTCAGCAGTGACCAATGTTGATGGCCGATTTAACATTCAAGGTATGCGTACTGGTGGGCCTTATACCGTAACGGTTAGTTATGTTGGATACCAGACAAAGATCTACAAAGACATCACGCTTCAATTGGCAGAGGTGTATAACTTAAATGTTACGCTTTCTGAAGATGCTGCGATGTTGGGCGAAGTGGTTGTAAGTGCTACTGCATCTAAATTTGCAGCAGAGAAAACAGGGGCTTCGACGAACATCAACAATAGTCAAATTGTAAATATGCCAACTGTATCTCGCAGCATTACTGACATAACTCGCCTTTCTCCTTATGGTGGAAGTGGTATGAGTTTTGCAGGAACAGATGGGCGTACGGCAAACTTTACGGTAGATGGTGCCAACTTTAACAACAACTTTGGTTTGAGCTCAGGATTACCCGGTGGTGGTAATCCAATCTCTCTCGATGCTATTGAAGAACTTCAAGTTGCAATTTCTCCATTTGATGTTCGTCAGACAAACTTCATCGGTGGTGGTGTAAACGCTATCACAAAGTCGGGTACAAATACTTTCAAGGGAAGTGCATATATTTATCATCAAAATGAGAATTTGCGCGGTGACGCTATTGAACGTCAGCAGATAGCAGGTGCTCGCGACAAAGACCAAAACACAACCTACGGTTTCTCTTTAGGTGGCCCGATCATTAAAAATAAATTGTTCTTCTTTACCAATGGTGAAATCGTAAAGACTCCTACGATTGTCAATCGTTGGAGAGCTTCTGATGATGGCGTTGCTGATGCTAATAATTATATTTCACGCACTACGGCTCAAGATCTTCAGACTGTGTCTGACTTTGTAAAAACGAAATATGGTTATAATACAGGTTCGTATACTAACTTCCCTGCAGATGAAAACAATTATAAGTTATTGGCTCGTTTAGACTGGAACATTAACAATCAAAATCACTTATCTCTTCGTTACAACTATACCAAGAACCGTAACTGGAATGCTGTCAATGCTTCATCCATGGATGGTGGAACTCGTATGTCTGGAAATAGAATGTCACAGTATTCAATGTCTTATGCCAATTCAATGTATGCCATGGACAATTTGGTTCATTCGTTTACCCTTGATTTGAATAGCCGTTTGAGCGACAATCTTTCAAACCAATTCTTGGCAACATATTCTAAACTTGATGACCTCCGGGCTTCAAACTCTGATGAATTTCCTTTCATTGACATTCTGAAAGACAATCAGGCATACTTGTCATTAGGTTACGAATTGTTTACATGGAACAATGCCGTTCACAATACCATTTGGAATATGAAGGATGACATAACCTATTATCTAGGGAACCATAAGATTATGGCTGGTCTTTCTTTCGAACACCAGATGGCTGACAACCAATACATGAGAAACGGTACAGGTTATTATCGTTATGACAGCCTTAACGATTTCTTAACGGGCGCGGCTCCAGAAGTTGTGGATCTTACCTATGGATACAATGGTGAGAAGACCCCGGCAGCTCGTGTTCGATTCGATAAACCAAGTATTTACGCACAGGATGATTGGGCTATCAATCAGAATTTTAAACTTACCTACGGTATTCGTTTTGACGGTTTCTTGTTCAACAACAGTGATTTGATGACTAACCAAGCTATTTATAATCTTGACTACAATGGGCGTCACATCGATACAGGCAAGTGGCCATCTTCTACTTTCGTTGCATCACCTCGTGTAGGTTTCACTTGGGATGTGCTTGGAAACAAGAGTTTGAAACTACGCGGAGGTACGGGCTTCTTCTCCGGACGTCTGCCTTTGGTATTCTTTACCAATATGCCAACCAACGGCGGTATGGTACAATATCAGGCACAAATCAATGCAAAGAATGCTGCAGCTGCAGCGATTCCCTTCACCATGGACAAATTTGCCGGTGGACTGGTAACAGATGCCAATGGTAAAGCTACCACTCAGGCTCTTCTTGACAAGCTTATCTCTTTAGGTTATCCTAACACGATTACTCCAGAACAGGGAACAGTTCCTTCATCTATTTCAGCCGTAGACCCAAATTTCAAGATGCCACAAGTATGGAAGACTTCTTTGGCTGTAGACTATGTTATTCCGGTATCATTCCCATTGACAGTGTCTGCCGAGGGTATCTATAACAAGACAATCAATGGCGTGTCTATTTCAGACTGGAGCATTCCTAGCGTAGGTGGTTTTGCTCGTTTCAACGGTGTAGATAACAGACCGCTGTATCCATCTTCATTCCGTACTGCAAAACCAGCTTTTGTTCTTGAAAATACAAGTCGTGGATATGGTTTTACTGCCAACTTGACCGTCAATGCTCAGCCAACTGAATATTTAAGCTTGATGGCAGCATATACACATACCATATCTAAGGAAGTTACCGGTATGCCCGGCTCAAATGCCGAATCGGCATTTACTTATATTTCTACTGTTGAAGGACCAAACAATATCAAATTGCACAATTCTCAGTATGTTACTCCCGATCGTTTAGTTGCTTCTGCAACGGCACACGACAAGAGCGGCAACCATTTCAGCTTGATTTACGAAGCATGGCGCGGTGGTTATAATTATTCGTTTATGACCGTTAACGATATGAACGGTGATGGTTATAATTACGATGCACTTTACATTCCTACAGATAAACAGGTTGCTGATAATCAGTTCAGATTCGTTTCTGAGGATGATAAAACTCGCTTCATGGATTATGTTCATGCAAACTCTTATCTGAAAAACCATCAAGGTCAATATGCTGAAGCATACAGCTTGTACAGCCCTTGGGTTCAAAGAGTTGATTTAAGCTACAAACACGATTTTAAAATAAATGTAGCCAAGGCAAAGCATAATCTTCAATTGAGTTTTGACATAAAGAACTTGATGAATTTGTTTAATTCTAGTTGGGGCGTTTCAAAATACTTGAATCCGGTTATCGGTTCGGATCCCAGAATTTTAAAGTATGCAGGGGTTGATAAAGATGGCTATGCCACATTCTCTACTCCTTCATCAATCAGTGGCAGTACAACCACATTTGTTCCTTTCCACGATTTGGGCCAATGCTGGTATGCACAAATTGGTATTCGTTACACATTCAACTAATTATAATAATTCAAGATGAAAATGAAAATCAGATATTTTATTCCGATATTGTTGGGTGTTCTTGGGCTATTTTCAAGCTGCTCACAGGACAATTCCATTACGTTGCTTGATGGTCTGCAAGTTTCTTCCTCTTATGTGTCCATTCCAATGGATGGAGGCTCAAATTCGATAACCATCAATTCAAAATCAGATTGGACGATTGAAAAGGTCGTTTCCAAAAAGGATTCATTGAAATGGCTAACTGTATCTACTGCGACCGGATCTGCAGGTGAAACAGAAGTAACATTCCAAGCACCTAAGACCCTCGATGGCCGTAATGCAGAACTTTTGATTCATTCCGGTGACAAGGTACAACACGTCAACATTATTCAGGGATTGGCTACAGTGTCTCCTGCAACTTGTGCAGAAGTTATTGCTGGGCCGGATAGCAAAACCTATAGTGTGACAGGTGTTTGTACTTCAATTTCAAGTGATGTTTATGGTAACTGGTACTTGGCAGATAAAACGGGATCAATCTATATCTATGGAACGTTGGATGCCAAAGGTGACAAACAAAATTTCAAAAGCTTAGGAATAGAGGTTGGTGATGAAGTAACAGTACAAGGCCCGAAGAAAACTTATGGTACAACTGTAGAATTGGTAGATGTTACGGTTATCAATATTAATAAGTCATTGATCAAAGTTGACTCTGTTAAGAATGCAACACTTCCTGTTGAAGGCGGCAATTTTACAACTTATGTTACTTGTAAAGGACAGGGCGTATCTGTTAATATCCCTGACGATGCAAAATCATGGTTGTCGATTTCCTCTATTCAAACGGTTGGAACACAGAGTGTTGTTATTTTTAAAGCCCTTAATAATAACGGTGGTGACAGAAATACAACCCTTACTTTCACAACAACGGATGGTAAAAAACAATATACTTCTCAAACAGCAGTAAAGCAGTTGGGTGCTATTGTAACAAGTACTGTCGCCAATTTCAATGCTGCGCCGATTAGTACAACCCAATATCGTTTAACAGGTGTCATATCAAGTGTTGCCAGTGATGTTTCAGGTAATTTCAATCTGAAAGATTTCTCGGGTGAGACATATATATATAAATTGCCCGATTTCAAAACAAAAGGTCTGAAGGTTGGTGATATCGTAACAGTTGTTGGTACTAGAGGAGCCTATAAAACTACCATTGAAATGTTAACGCCAACATTAGAAAAGGTTACGCCTGTAATACCGACAACGATCGCAGATGTACTTACAAGGCCGGACGATAATAATGTATATTACATGTTAACGGGTACGATTAGTCAAATAACAAATGCGACTTACGGGAATTTATATCTCCAGTCTGGGGATCAAAGTATTTTGGTCTATGGATTATATGGTTACGGTGCAACAGGTGCCGACCAAAAGAACTTCGTTACGAATACAGGTCTAAAGGTAGGTGATACTCTTACTTTATTAGGAACGAAGACTACTTATAACGGAACGATAGAACTAAAGAATGGTACTTATTTCAGCCATGTAAGCGCTCAATAAGTTCATTGACTTATATACTATTAAAGGTACACTTTCTGTTGGGAGTGTACCTTTTTTTATTGATGGAATAATATATCTTTGACTTATAGCCATGTTATTGCTTCCGTTATTTTGTTCATTCAAGTGACTTTCATGGCTCATCATGATAAAAAGTCTATAAAATTATGTAAGTTTGCATCAAGGAAATAAATCAAATAATATAAATTTATTGATTATGATAATCGATTTCAAATCAGTTGATGAGCAAAAAATATTGGGCTTTAAGGGGGGGCAAGGAGAAGTTAT
>CALNBT010000074.1 GCA_937874345.1 uncultured Prevotella sp. | reverse complement strand
GTATCGGCAACTTCCACTTTTGGTGTATTTTGAAAACTCTTCAAGCCTGGTGCAAACACGTAGCTGCCATCTGTTCCGCAGGTGAGTACGAGGATGTCAAGGTTATATTTGGCAAGAAGCATCTCACACAGTGTTTCCGGTTCAATGCCCTTATAGTCAAACATCTTGGCAACGATGTCAAGTTCTTCGTCATTTATCTTCAGTATATTGCAACGCTCCAGCGAATGCTGAATAATCTCTTTTGTATAGAAGTTTGCTCTCAGGTTGATATCAAAGATTTTCAAACAGTCAGCAGGTGTTGCATCTAGAAATCTCATAATGGTAGTACGGGAAATTTCGTTCCTTTGCGCCAGCGTTCCGAAACAAACAGCACTGCTATTGGCGGCAGCCTCTTGAATCTCTGAGGTAAAAGGGATGTTGTCCCAAGCTACATCTGTCTTGATATCGTAAGTAGGAACTCCTTTTGCATCGAGGGTGACACCGACAGTACCCGTTGGGAAAGGTACGCGCGGCATGAGATAGTTCAATCCTTTGTTGTCAAACTCTTTCACCGTTTGGTCGCCAAGATCATCCTTGCCAAGAGCACTGACGGCCAGAGCCGAATGTCCAAACTGACTAGCGTGGTAGGCAAAGTTTGCTGGTGCACCGCCCAGCTTCGCTCCCTCTGGCAGCATGTCCCACAAAGCCTCCCCAAGGCCAATAATATTACGTTGCATAGGTTGATATGTTATTAATGTTTTACCTTTGCGATATATGAAAATAAATAAACGACTCCTGCGACCATCACAAGGACAGCTCCGGCTTGTCCCATGGCATCACTGGCGACACCCATGAGCAAGGGGAAGACCGTGCCACCGAAAAGTCCCATGATCATCAGTCCACTGACTGCATTTTTCTTCTCAGGAACAGATAGAATTGCCTGAGAGAAGATGATGGAGAAGATGTTAGAATTACCGTAACCAATTAAAGCAATAGCCGTGTAAAGCACTAGTTTGGTTGTTCCGAAGAACATTCCCAGCATGCTGATGCCCATCATGGTGATGCTGATGACAAAGAATGTGCGACACTTCATGATACGAAGGAAGAAACTACCCGTGAGACAACCTATGGTACGAAAAATGAAATAAAGGCTTGTCGCAAAAGCGGCCTCATTCAATGGCATACCTAATCGCTCAATCAATAGCTTCGGAGCTGTGATGTTTGTCCCGACATCAATTCCAACGTGACACATAATTCCCAGGAAACTCAGCAACACGATGGGCGTGCCTAGAAGTTTGAAAGCCTTGGAAAAATGACTTGCAATGGAATTGTCTTCGTCTTCATCCTGTTTGTCTGTTTCCTCTTCGATAGGAGTTGAAGTCAAAAGCAGCGTCGTGATGATACCGATAACCATATAGATCGGGAAGAGTACCCGCCAACCTAAGCCAAAGCTTGGTATGGTGGCAGAGGCTCCCCACATGGCTAAATAAGGAGCCATGAACGACGCAATGGCTTTTACAAACTGACCGAAGGTGAGTGTTGCAGCTAAATTACCTTTGATGACTGTCGATACCAAAGGATTGAGTGATGTCTGCATCAACGTATTTCCGATGCCCAGAAACGAAAAGGAAACCAGCATCACATAGAAGTTTTCAGAAAAGATCGGAAGCAACAGAGATATCATCGTAATAACCAATGATAGTAGTACTGTTTTCTTGCGTCCGATTTTGTTCATTAGTACACTTGTTGGTACTGAGAAGATGAGAAACCAAAAGAATACTAATGAGGGGAGGATGTTGGCAACAGAGTCGGTGAGCCCTAGGTCTGCCTTTACATAGTTGGAAGCGATGCCGACCAAATCGACAAAGCCCATGGCAAAGAAGCAGAGCATGACAGGAATGAATACCAATTTACTTGTTTTATTCATGTTGTTTTGATTGTGTTAGGATTTTTGTTGGTACAAGAGTATAGATTGGCTACAGCAGACAAGTAGCATAACAAATAATATATTAAAAAGGAATTTCTTCATGAAGTCTAAGGTTCGTAGCATTGCAAAGGTAAACAAAAATGTGATGTGCTGTTTCTATTGCCCCTTGTAATTTACATTATTTTCTTATCATTTATATGTAAAGATCTATCAAATCCTCTTTTACCCAAGGTCTGTAGCTTGATTTCTCTTTCATTAGTATCCATCTTCTGTAGCAAATCCAAATAGCATAGTATGAAACCTTGAGGTATATAAATGAGGTGCATCTCATTGGTTTGGCTTTAGGTTGAAGCGAGAAAATAATCTCTGTCATTTTTTTTCATGTTGAAAGAGACAGGTAACTATACTGTGCTTGAACCAAACACAATAAAGGGGGTTCTAATTAGAATCCCCTTTTATTGATGCAATCCGCATGAATGTTCTCATGTTTCCTAAATTTAATGCGTTTTCAGCGATCTTTTGTGTGGCTATGCAAATTTGTTAAAATATTTTCTCCACCGACATATAAAGGTGTAGAGAATGGTTGCCGATTTGATTGTCAATAGCTTCCAAGGTTTTGATTAGATTGTTATCTCTTAGTGCATTCTATGGATAGACAATAGATCGTGGTTATCTGTTCCCGTAAGTAATTCCCTGCCAGTCGTCTGTACGGAAGGGCGATGCAGGAATGTTGCTTGAATTGGTCAGATTGCATTCAGGATTGTCTTGCCAAGCATATCTAACTGCAACAGGTTCTTTCACATTTGGACTGCTAACAACAATCTTATTGTCTTTGATAACAGCATCAGCCCAATAGAACTTATGATCAGGTCCAGCAATAGAGAACCCTTTCAGCGCACCACCATCTGTAGTTTTCAATCCTCCTCTAGAATGAGAGAAACTTAGAATCATTTTGCCTGGTTCTGTGGTATATGTTCTATAGATAGGACCAGCATATTCAATTTTTTCACCATATGTAAGCGCACGGGCGAGTAATGAAAGGCGTTTACCAACTTCGCTTTTGGTCGTAGGATGGATGTTATGTGCATCGCCTAGGTCAATGTTAACTGCCATTGCTGTGTTGGCAGTATGTTCAGCAGTCAAAGACTGTGCCTCTCTGAGTTCTGCCCACAATGATTCAACGGGTTCGTTATTTCTATCACGGAAGTTTGCTAATTGCATGATGTAAAATGGAAAGTTATATCCCCAACGTTCACGCCAATCGTTAATCATAGCAGGTAACAGCTCGCGATATTGATAAGCACGATTTTCATTAGCTTCACCCTGATACCAGATCGCTCCACGCATGGCATATGGAATGAGCGGTTTGATCATTTGATTGAAGAGTACAGACGGAACTGAAGGATTTCCTGAGAAATTCTTTGGCATTGGCTCTGCTTTAGCCAAGTCTGTGGATGGATTAACAAACCACTTTCCTGCAAGACTCATTGGGTTTGTGCCGCCTTTCACACCGATGTTCATATCTTTTGCATCACCCCAGATACCACCTTCTCCACCAGTGTCAATGTTAAACACCGTGATAACATTTCTGCCCGCTTTCACAAGTTTTCCAGGTACGGTATAATGTCTAGCAACATTGAATCCTTGAGTGTTTCCAATCTCAACACCGTTGAAATAGGTTACATCATTGTCATCTATGCAAGCCAAATTCAAGTCGAGATCCTTTCCAGCCCAACCAGCGGGAACAACAATCGCTCTACGGAACCAAAGTAATCCATCGAATCCACTAAGGCCAGCCTTTTCAATCTGGGTGGGGAGATTCATCGTTCTCCATGAAGAGTCGTCGAAATTTGGTGCCGTGAAGACATTGTTGCCTTTTGAGTCAAGACTTCCTTCTTTCAGTCTAGCACGAGTCATCCAGGCATTATAATCTTTTTGGAAAGTTGCTTCTCTCTCAGCCTTGCTCTTAGGTTGAGTCATCAAACTGTTAATGGTCTGGCGGTATTCAGGAAATTCATTCAATTTACGGCCACTGGTCCATGCTTCAACCGGGGTTCCTCCCCAACATGTCATGATTAATCCAACGGGAACATTCTGAGATTCATTGATATTTTTTCCGAAGAAGTATCCTGTTGCAGAGAAATCTTTAACATTCTCTGGTGTACAAGTCATCCAACTATTGTTCCGAACAGTAATGGTCTGCTCTTCGGTAGGACTGGTAACTTCGTTAACTTGCAGCAAACGGATATTCTTATATTTCCCACTTTGTGCAATTTCTTCCTGATTCATCTTGATGTCCCAACCTTGCATAGGCATCTCCATGTTGCTTTGCCCTGAACAGATCCATACTTCTCCAATGAGAACATCGTTGAGAACAACTGGTGATCCATCAGATATGGTGATGCGGTAGGGTCCCCCTGCCTTGGGAGTAGCGACGCTGACGGTCCAATGTCCATTGACATCAGTCACGGTTGTGTATTTCTTGTCGTCCCAAGATGTGAGGACTGTTACTTTCTTTTGAGGTTTGTCATCTCCCCATATTGGTGCTTGCGTTTGTTGCTGGAGTACCATGTTGTTAGAAAAGATTGGCTGAAGGCTTACCTTGGCCTGCAGGCCTAATGTAGCCTGCAACATCATCAGAATTAGATAATTAATCTTTGAGATTCTCATAGGTCATTGTTTTTTAAAGTA
>CALNBT010000073.1 GCA_937874345.1 uncultured Prevotella sp. | reverse complement strand
CCAAATTGATGGCTCATGACCTCAAGACGGATTTTAAAGATCATATTTCAGGGTAATAATAAAATAACAGTTTAGTATTGATTGCGTATTAAAGTCTTATATAGTAAAGATGTTTAAGGTATATTTCACAAAAATAATCAATAATGATGTAACATCCAACAATTTGAAGATTTATTATAGAGAACGATTTGTTAATTAATAGAATATGTTATCCATTCCAAGTCGGTATCCGTTCAACGAACAAAATCACCCTTCATTTCGTTTATTTTCATCTTAGCCATTCTCTTATGATGGGTCGCTTTTTCAACAATGAATTATCAAAAAACTTTACACGGCTTAGTCAGGTATTTTACAGTTAATAATCTGTAACAAATTGATTTTGAATGCTTTACGATATACGCAAAATTGGTTCTCCATTTGCATGCTTTTGCATGCCTAACTCATGCCTTTTGCTGCTCCATTCGGCTCATATAGCTATGCCATTTGATGCATTTAATTTTTCGATGTCATAGATATTGACAACATATATGAATTTGCCTGTATGTTGTATGGCCGATCCTGTAAACGTCTCTTATTATTTTCATAAACGAATAACAGGCATACATTTATGTTTTTAGAGATATAAACTTACAAGATTATGGATAAACAACAAAAATTACCATATTAATGGATGTGATATTCATATTTATCGGTATATTTGCGATGATAATGAAGAAGATATTGACCATCATATGGATGTCTGTCTTTCTGATCACAACGATTGGAATAGATGTAAATGCACACTTTTGCGAAGGTGTGCTGACACAGTTTGCAGTCAATGGTCTTCCTATTCATGCAAATCATGGGAATGAAATGCCAGGATGTATGGATGATGGTTGTCCATTGTGCAAAAGCATCCATCATGCTTATCAGGTTCATTCCCAGTATGGTATCGGACAAGTCGTTTCATCACAACCGGCTCCAAGTATTTCGGACTGGTTCCATGGCGACCTGCCATCTTTAGCATTGATGAGTATCAGTGTTGTGGTACCATCAGAAAGTGATGCTGATAATGTAGACTTCTATTACTTACCGCGAAGTCATCCATGGTCAGCATACCCATCGGGAGGATTTAGGGGGCCTCCAGTAGCTTGATGTAAGATTTCATTTTCAAGGTACTTATTTTATTTTTTTACTCTTATGATTAACAAGATTATAGGATATTTTTTACACAACCGCATCTTATCGATGATTGTGTTAATAGCCGTAATCCTTGGTGGTCTTGCAACAGCTCCATTCAATTGGGATGGTGGTATTTTACCACGTAACCCGGTTCCGGTGGATGCTATACCTGACATTGGCGACAATCAACAAATCATTGCCACCGAATGGATGGGCCATTCCCCTAAGGATATACAGGATCAGGTGACTTATCCACTCACCACTGCTTTACTCGGTGTTCCGGGTGTGAAGACTGTCCGTTCAACTTCTATGTTCGGCATGTCGTTTATTTATATTATCTTCAAAGACAACATAGAATTTTACTGGAGTCGTTCGCGAATTTTGGAAAAGCTTAATTCGCTGCCAGCCGGATTATTACCTGAAGGCGTTAAGCCGGCCTTGGGTCCTGATGCAACGGGTTTGGGTCAGATTTATTGGTATACGTTGGAAGGGCGAGACCCCAAGACCGGTAAGCCTACCGGAGGATGGGATCCGCAAGAGTTGCGCACGATACAAGACTACTATGTTCGTTACTCGCTCGGTTCTGCCGATGGTGTATCTCAAGTATCGTCGGTTGGTGGGTATGTCAAGGAATATCAGGTAGATCTGGATCCGGATGCCATGCGTTCCTACGGTCTGGACCTGATACAGATTATGAAAGCCGTTAAAAATTCAAACATCGATGTCGGTGCAGGTACGATGGAAATCAACCAAGCCGAATACCTGATTCGGGGTCTTGGCTTTGTGAAGAACCTAAAGGATTTGGAGGATGCCGTAATTACCAGCCGCAACAACGTTCCTATTCGTGTCAAGGATGTCGCCAAGGTGAGTTTTGGTCCAGGAACCCGCCGTGGGGGATTGGACAAAGAAGGCCAAGAGGCTGTCGGCGGTGTTGTCGTTGCCCGCAATGGCAGTAATCCGATGGAGGTGATTAACAATGTCAAGAGCAAAATCAAGGAGATGTCTGTCGGCCTCCCCCAGAAGACATTGAAGGATGGAACCGTCTCTAAAGTTACCGTCGTACCCTTCTATGACCGTTCTCAACTGATTAAGGAAACCATCGGCACGTTGGAGAGTTCACTGACACATGAAGTACTGATCTGTATTATTGTGGTGTTAATCCTTGTCCTCAACATTCGTGCATCGATGGTGATTGCGACCATCTTGCCCTTGGCGGTGTTGTTGACTTTCGTGATCATGAAGTTTACCGGTATTGAGGCCAATATTGTAGCACTGTCGGGTATTGCCATTGCCATTGGCGTAATGGTGGATGTGGGCGTTGTCTTCATGGAGAATGTGGTGAGGAAACTGGATGAGTATTCTGCCACACATGGGGTCACGCAAGATGGAATGCCCGTCGAACCACGGGGAAAGCAACTTGAAAACGTGATTCTGGCTGCCGTTAGTGAAGTATCATCGGCGATAATGACGGGCATGGGAACGACTGTGATCAGCTTTTTACCGGTGTTTGCCATGCAGGCCCAAGAAGGAAAGATGTTTCATCCATTGGCTTTCACTAAAACGTTTGCCTTGATGTCAGCGCTGATCCTCGGCCTTGTGGTTTTACCCACATTGGCTTACTGGATCTTTTCAATTCGATTACCGCGACGCATCGCAAAAAGAATCTTTCAGCAGCGAACTTCACGCACCATCAAGATTGGGGGTAAGGAGTTTCAATGGAATGTGCTGTTATTGGGAATCATCGTGCTATGGTCAATCTATATTCTGACTAGCAAGTGGTTACCGTTGGGACCCGATCGTGGCATGTTTGTCAACATCTTATTTGTGGCGGGCATCATTGGAATCGTGTTAGCTTTTTTGTGGTCGATAGTCGTACACTATGAGAAGATTTTGAGATGGTGTCTGAACAACCGTCTTACCTTTATGATACTCCCGGTCCTCATCCTAGTTAGCGGTATTGCCATCTGGAAGAATACCGGCAGTGAATTTATGCCAACATTGAATGAAGGCACATTTTTGCTGATGCCCACGTCGATGCCACACAGTGGTGTAGAGGCCAATTTGAATGATATCAAGATGTTGGATATGCGTATCAAGACCATTCCTGAAGTTGAATCGGCCGTGGGTAAATGGGGGCGTGCAGAGAGTGCATTGGATCCGGCGCCAATCCAGATGTATGAAACAACCATCAACTATCTGCCTGAATACATGCTTGACGAGAGTGGCCAACGGGCACGTTTCAAAACAGACTTTAAAGGTAGGTTTGAACTGAAGGGAGGAAAAGTTTACGACCCGTCGAAAACGTTTCGTGTGATTCCTCGCGATAGTCTCATCGCAAGCAGCCATGGTGATTATTTCAGACAATGGCGCAAGAAGATTCGTACAGAAGACGATATCTGGAAAGAGATAACGGCAGTTACCAATCTGCCGGGACTTACTGGAAGTCCGAAGTTGCAGCCCATTGCAACGCGACAGGTAATGCTTTCAACAGGATTGAAAGCGCCGATGGGCTTGAAGATCTATGGACCCGACCTGACTTCTATTGAGAAAGCCGGACTACAGATGGAAAAAGCATTGAAGGAAGTCAATGAGGTGAACAAGGCTTCTGTTTTTTATGACAGAACGCAAGGGGCTCCCTATATTGAAATATCTCCAGATCGAGAGAAGATTGCCCGCTATGGCATACAGATGGGCGATATCCAAAGTGTGATTGAGACAGCCATCGGTGGCATGCCTGAAGGCAATACCGTAGAAGGAAGAGAACGGTTCCCCATTCGGGTACGATATGCCCGGGAACTGCATGATGATCCCGAAGCGTTGAAGAATATCCTGGTACCTGCAGCAAATGGTGCTCAGATACC
>CALNBT010000072.1 GCA_937874345.1 uncultured Prevotella sp. | reverse complement strand
CCCAACCTGTAATATACCCGTGCATTCAGGGTATGGATAAAGGCACGGTCATCATCCGATGCGGCATATTGAAGTGCCTGTTCAAGGGTCGGGATGGCTAGTTTCAGCTGCTCTTGCCACGTTTTCACCTCACCACCGTCAGCAATGGGCAATGCGATAAAGTTCTCTCCGGCAAGAATGTAAGCGTAGGCCTTGATATAATATAACTTGAAGAGTTGTTCGTGTGTAGTCTTCTTGTCGTGCTGTTGAACGGTATTGATGCCATAGTCGGCAGATTCGCGTAAGTTGCCTACCCATCGTTGCAATTCTGCAATGTCGGGATCGGTATTCAACAATTCGGGAATGTCGAAGACTTTATTTTCTCGGGTGTAATTGTTGAAGTAATTATCAGAGATAATCTCTGTTTGAAGGCAGAAATCTCCAATGGCAAGCGCAAAAGATTTCTCGGTACCATTGACCCATGTTTCCATGGCATTGTCTGTTTCAAGGAACGTATTCTCTGAAACATTTGGATTTTCTATTTCACCCGGAGCAATCAAACTGCAGGATGAAACCGAAAAGACCACTAAACAAAACAAGAAAGGTTTCAAAGTCTTTTTCATCATTACATGTTTATTTTGAGTGAAATGATATATTGACGTGGCATGGAATAGGTTGAATAGTTCAAGCCTCCCGTTGTTACGGCTCCTTGGGTCTGGGCAGTGGATATGGTTGCTTCAGGGTCAACAGAGGAAGCAGTGAAGCTGAAAGGGTTGTAGATGCTGAATCCAATTTGTGCGCCTTTCACGACCGATTTTTTCGCATCAAAGGTCATCGTATAGCTCAATCCGATATTCCGTATCTTGAGGAAGTCGGCTTTTTCAACGAAGAAATTGGTGAAGTTCAACCATGATTCCTGTTGCGTAGTACCTATGAGTGCTGCATCAGGAATGGCCTTATCTTTCAATCCTTTTAAAAATCTGAATTGTCGGTCGAACGAATGTACGTACGATCCCATCTGGTAATCGCCATAAAGCCAGCATTGCCAAGCTTTGTAATGTGCTTCGAGCCCTAAATTTCCATAAAAGGTAGGGATCGTATTGCCTAGATCCTGCAATTGCAAAACTTCTTTCAACGTGCCATCTGGATTTAAAATGGCTTTATTGCCACGAAGAAATCCTACAGGCTTACCTTCTTCTACTACCGTCTGGATGGTGCTTGGACCGAAACCTCCGATGGCAAATGGAATGGTTCCTCCCGTACTGAGAACGATGTTATGGTTGGTATTGAAAGAGCTATGCAGGCTTACTTGCCAGTTGCGCGTGCGGATAGGAGTGAAAGTGGTGTTGATTTCTACGCCATTGTTTTGAATATCGCCAGTGTTGGCTAAGTAGTTGTCTGCCTGTCCTGAAGAGGGAAGTGTAGGAATACTGAACAATGCGTCCTTCGTTCTTGAATAATAATAGGTAAGTCCGATTGAGACCATGTTGTTCAAGAAAGAACTTTCAAAGCCAATCTCCAGCGATTGTTTCTTTTCTGGACCCAGCTCAGGATTTCCATATTGACCAAATGAGGCTGCTTGTTTCCCCAGAAATGGTGAGAAACTGATGGTTTTCTGATAGGCAAAGGGTGGAGGGTAGCTTCCTGCCAAGCCATAATTCAGATAAAGTCGTAATACGTTGAGTATCTTGCTTTGCACCAAATTTTCTAAGAAGGGCTCGTCAGAGAGAATGTAGGATAGTCCCATCTTGGGATAAAACTGCCATCTCACATCTTCACCAAAGGCTGTATTGTAATCTATTCTGGCCCCTAGATCCAGATAATATCGATTTCGAAAGCCGATATTGTCCTGGGCATAGAATCCGTAACTGTACAGATAGCTCAACCATTCATCTGCTTGAACTGTTCCTGCTCCGCTGATAACCTTTGCTCCGTCTCTGACATTCGAACCATTGTAAACCGATTGATGGTCGGATGTATTGAAGTATTGGAAGCCCGCAGTGAGGATATTGCTGAACAAGTCTTTGTGATAAAGTTTGTATTGTCCGTTGACATCGGCCGTTAATCCAAAATAGGAACGATCAAAATTGTTGATTCTTCCGGCATCAGAGGTACCTTCGGGTTTCACTTGTGTGTGAATGAGGTATTGGTTTGTGACAATCTCCTTATTGTTGTTGGTGCGATAGTCAATGCCAAAAGTTCCTTTCAACGTAAGATTGGTCATCGGTTTCACCGTAAAAATATGTGATGTCTGGAAACGGTTGGTTGACTCCTTATAGTTTTGTTGGGCTTCTGCGATGTCGACAAAGGCTTTCATCTTGTCAAAAGTAGCGTTGTCTGCTGCATCGATATCTGCCGAAAAGTTTTTTGTTGTACCGTCTTCGGCTTGGTATGTGAAGTTTGTGGCAGCAGAACCTTCGGCAAACCAGAGTCCCGTATAGAAACCTTGGTTTCCGTTGCGACTACGTTTAAAGTCTTCTGACACAAAACCGAAGGAATTTTGGTATTCGATCATCGGACTGATTTGCGCGTGTGAGCCAAAACGCAAATCATATTTCTTGTGTGCATTGTTGTTATGGATGACGATACCGGTATTATCGCTCATGTTGGCTCCCAAACTGTAACCGTATTTCTCATTGCCACCTGCCAAAGAAATGCGGTACATCTGCTCAAATCCAGTCTGGTTAAGCAATTCCTTTGTTCGTTTGAAATGATAAAATTGCGAATTTGCGACATCCAAGCCCAGGTTTGTCGAGAAAGATGCTTGAAATCCTCCATCACTCCCTTTCTTGGTAAATATCTGAATCACGCCATTGGCGGCATCCGATCCATAGAGTGTCGTAGCTGCTCCACCACTGACATATTCAATATGGTCGATGTTCTCCAGCGAAATATCACTGATCGAACTTGATGAGGCTAATTCTCCCATGGGCATATCGCTGATGGTGTATGGATTGGCACCGTAACCGTGTTTCGAATAATTCAAGATAGAACCTGTATTGAGATTATCCATCCTGACACCATCAATGTAAATGATAGGGGTTGAATTGGAAAAAGCCGAAGAAAGTCCTCTTGACTTGATGATGGAAGTGGTTCCTGGCTGTCCGTTAGATAAAGAGAACTGCACATTCGGCAATGCGTTTTGCAGCATTTGGTCCATGCGACTGACAGGCATTTTTTGCAGATCCTTTGCAGATACTTTTGTAACTGTTGATGAAAGTCTGCGACGTTGTATAGCGTTTCCCTGTCCGGTAACGATGACTTCATCAAGAAGGATGCTGTCAGTTTGATTAGAAAATGATTTTGGTGTGGCATGATTCCCCTTTGGAGAGTAGGAAGTTGAAGAGTCGAATCTGATATTTTTTCCAGATGTTTTAATTGTAATGGACAAAAATACCAAGATCAACAGGCACTTCACAAGGTTCTTCTTTCGCATCATTATAT
>CALNBT010000071.1 GCA_937874345.1 uncultured Prevotella sp. | reverse complement strand
ACTGCCGAAATGGCAGGAACGACCCCTGTTGTGTAGATGATCCAATCGCGTTCAATTGTCCAGTTATGTCTGCGTTTAAACCAGTTGATGATACTATCGTAATAGCTTTCTGGTACGAGGGTGTAGCCAAAGATGCCATGGTCCAATCGCTGCTGCAGGGCATCAAGGATAGGAGGAGCTGCCTTGAAGTCCATATCTGCGACCCACATGGGAATAACACCATCTTCTTTTGCTTGATCCCATTTAACCGAATTTGTGTGCCGACGATTGATTATCTCGTCAAATTGATTTTCCATATGCAGTTTATTTAGGTTGTTTGCGAATGACGATTTCACAATTGTTGGGGTTCATCACATGTTCGTCGATGGTAACCGATCCAATTGCATCTGCAACGATTCTGCCAGATGTCGGGTTCTTGATGTTTGTGATCGCGCCTGTGATGTCGGCTGTAACCGTAGATTCTTCAAACATACGGTCACACTCTGCACCAAAGGTACAGTTTTCCAATACAAGATCTTCACAATAACAAAGGGGTTGTTCGCCTGTAATGTGGCAGTTCACTAGTCGTAGGTTCTTGGAATGCCATCCCAGAAATTCACCATCGAGGATAGAATCGTAGATAGTTACGTTCTCTGTTTCCCAGAACGAGTCGCGTGTCGTAATCTTTGCATTACGAATAATGGCATTCTTGACATATTGAAATGAGTATAAGCTATCACTCTCGAAGTTCTCTATATCAATGTTTGAAGAAAACATGAAAGGATAAGTTCCTTTACTCAGTTTCACGTTTCTCAAGGTGAGTCCGTTCACTTTCCAAAATGTTTCATCTGCATCATTGAAGACAACGTTGGTCAGCTTTACATGGTTCATTTCACGAAACAGTTTTGGCCCATCTATGATGGTGTCACTCATCTCCATGTCGTTAGAATACCAAATCGCCGAACGCGAACCTACTTCAAAATAGCAGTTTGTTATCTTTGAATGGTCAACATGCCACCATGGATATTTTCCGATAAACCGGCAGTGATCTGCCTCAATATTATTACATCTCTTTATTCCTGACTCTCCTTCTGTAATTGTTACTTGTTCAAGTCTAACGTCGTGTATCCCGAAAAGGGGCCTTTCTCCCCCAAATTCTTTTCCTTTGATTATTTCCATTAGCCAACGAATTATATTTTATTCTATTCGACAAAGGTACAAAATGTATGCCGAAATCTTTGAACAAATAAGACTGGTTTGTGATAAGTAAAAAAAATCAGCATAAACTTCATGTTTATGCTGATTTGAATTGTTATCTGTTACAAATAGCTTTTAAAAGCTTAGATGTTAGGATTCATCTTTGACCACTCAGAAACAGCTGGAACGATACCCAGACTTACAATCTCATCGCGCATCTTGCAAAGGTGCTCATAAGATGTTTGCAATGATGCAATTTCTTCTTTTGTCCCTGTGGGGTCAACGAAGTGAACGCCACTTTTGTCAATTGTTGTAGGCATAGCCATCATAACATTCTTGAAACCAAGTTTATCGTTGTTTACATAGCAACCGGCAGGCAATGTGAATTTCTCACCACCCATCGCCGCCTGAATCATCTTTACTGCGCAATAAGCAGGGCTTTGGAATGAACTACGTCCACGAAGTTTGATAATATTGGAACCTCCCTGTACGGTATGGAGCTTGATTGCTGACCACTTCTCATCAGTGAGCCCCATCTCTGACAAAGGTTTGCCATCAACTTTTACTTGAGAAGCAAACACAGCCATCTGCTCACCATGTCCACCATAGGTGTGAGCGCCTGTTACTTTGTCTTGTTGAACGCCGAATTCTTCAGCCAAAGCCTGCTGCAGACGAGTTGAGTCGAGTGCTGCAAGTGAAGTGAGCTTGTTTGGTTTCAAGCCAGAGTGGATCAAAGTTGTTAACGCAGTAACATCTGCTGGGTTGAAGATAACAACGACATGTTCAACTTCAGGACAGTATTTCTTGATATTGTCACCAAATTCAGCAGCAATCTTACAGTTGCCTTTCAACAAATCCTCACGTGTCATGCCTTCTTTACGAGGAGCTCCACCAGAAGAAATGATGTATTTAGCACCTGTGAAAGCCTTCTCTGGGTCAACGGTGTAAGAAATGTTTGCGCCTGGGAATGCACACTGACACATCTCTTCATAAACGCCATGAACGCCCGGCTCGAAGATATCATATAGACAGATATTGGGAGTTAATCCGAGAGTTAATGCGGTTTGGACCATGTTAGATCCAATCATACCACCAGCACCTACGATGACAAGTTTGTCGTTTGTTAGATAATTCATAACTTTGTTTATTAAATAATGTAAATAAAATATCCTTTTATTTGTAAGCGCAAAGTTAATAAAAAGTAAGTGATTTTGCAGTTTATTTTCTCTTTATTAATGTTATTTATTCTAAAACCTTTTATCTTTGCTAAGTGTATGTGACAATTTGGAATATAACATACTTTTGAATGTTTTTATTTGAGTTTTTAGATTACATCTGTCATCATATTAAGCTGTTGTACGGATGTGCTGGCTTTGGATCATGACAATAGTATACCGAATGATTCTAGCTGGGAAAATTGTTAGTTTGTACCCCGTGTTTATCAAAATGGTTTAGCGATGAGAGCGTACCAAACTGCTATGTAGTCATAACTGATTCTAGTTTTGCCACCAATTGTATTTTCGCTTATTCATCTGTAATTTAGTTAGTAATCATCTGCAACTCCTTAGAACGGTATTTTTGGTACCAGGAACATACTTTTTTCGTTAATTTCTTTACGAGTGAAGTGTGTTGTTTAGCAATATTCGTTTTTTCAAATCGATCTGCAGTAAGGTCAAATAGCTGAGCATCACTGCCGTCACCATTGACAAGTAGTTTCATATTACCATGCCTGATAGCAAGATGAGGACTCTTATGGTACTTGTTTGCAGGAAAATTGAATGCCGCATTTCTTCCAAAATCCCACATGATATCTGTTCTTCTGGATGATAAAGACTTCCCAAGCAATACATTTGAGTAGTCTTGTCCATCGCCATGGTAACCTGTTTCGGTATCAATATCGGCCATCTTGCACAACGAAGGGTATAGATCGAGTGCGCAAAGCACCGAGGTGTTATTGGTTATTCCGCCCTTAATTTTGGCAGGATAGCGAATGATAAATGGCATGTTGATACCCCCTTCGTAAAGACTATTCTTCTGACCGCGCAGGAAATTTGTGCGTTCTGACTTGAAACTGGGTGCCGGTCCATTGTCGCTGGTAAAGATGATAATTGTGTTTTGGCTCACTCCCATCAGGTCTAGGGCTTGGAACAGCCTCCCGAGTTGAACATCCAATTCGGCCAATACCGGAGAAAACGCACCTTTTGTTTCCCAGCTATTGGGCTTGGTTGCATTTTCTTCGGGCACCCATGGCGTGTGTACGTCGTCTGGCCATAGATTTAAGAAGAACGGCTTTCCTTGTTGGCGCTTGATAAAATCGATGCTCTTGTCCACAAAGAACTGTGTTCTGTTCCACCGCTTTACACTGTCCTGATTTGACCAAATCCAATTTGTTGCTGTGATGGCAGGGCACGGGTCCGGACTTTCGTACGTAGAGATATATTCGTCAAATCCGTATTGTTTGATAGATGGGGCATTCTTGACATCCCGTCCTCCGCCCATGTGCCATTTGCCTATATGTGCTGTGGCGTATCCCGCTTGGTGAAAGGCTCTTGCCATCGATGGGGCAGAAGGTTGAAGGTAGTTTACCTGTTCACATTTTTTGTTCTTGGCCTTTGTATCAAGATAGGTATTGAATCCATGT
>CALNBT010000070.1 GCA_937874345.1 uncultured Prevotella sp. | reverse complement strand
ACACCAGCCTTTTCTACCAGATATTTGAAGGCAGGCAGGTAGGTTTCGTGCAAATCTCGTGCAGAAAGCAAATCGGCACTGAACGAATGTCGGTTCCATTCCGGACCACTGTGCACGGCAAAGTGTTTGGCACAGGCAAATGCCCTGTAATATTTTTGTTTTCCTATGCCTCCCTGTAAACCCTTAACTACTGCATATCCCATGCGAGAAGTAAGATATGGATCCTCCCCATAGGTCTCTTGTCCGCGTCCCCATCGTGGGTCACGAAATATGTTGACGTTGGGTGTCCATAGTGAGACGCTCCAGGAGATATCGTAACGACCCGTCTTTGCTGCAACATTATATTTTGCTCGCGTTTCTATACTGGCCACATCAAATACTTTTTCCAGCAAATTGTCGTCGAAAGAGGCAGCCATACCGATGGCTTGCGGAAAAACTGTCGCCAATCCGGTACGCGCCGATCCATGCAAGGCCTCACCCCACCACTGAAAAGGTTTGATACCTAGCCGTAGAACGGGCCGTGAATGGTTCATCATTAGCCCCGCTTTTTCGTCTAGAGTCAATCGTTTACACAAATCGGCAGCTCGCTCTTCAAAGCTGAGATGTGCGTCTTGAAAAGGATATTGAACTTGACAGCGAGCCGTCGTCATCACAAAACACAGCAATAGTGCAAAGAAGAATTTTGTTTTCATGGACATAGATATATGATTGGTCATAATATGTGGATTACCCCAGGCGTAGTATGATGGAGTAAGGCACAAAAAGTTCTTTCAGATACCTTTAGTATCTAAAAGAACTGCCACCGAGGAATTCTCGTATCAGGCTCGTAGGTGGCAATGCCCTGTTGGGTATCGGTGAGAGATACCGTAGGAACTTGCTCAATCGATAGGCTTCCGAATATTCTTCACAGTTTTCAGGAACCTGTTCCAGTAGGGGTAGAGCTTGTTCTTTTATAACTGCCAATTCGTAAAGCATGGCCGTATTGAACATGGTGTCGGCATTTTCCTGGAATGGGAAAATCCATTTGTTCTCGCCGGCTCTGACGCTGGGCCATCGCTTGATGGTCTCCTGAGCCGTTACGCCACGATATTTATTGTCGCGGATAATGCGCCGCAATAGTCGATTATCAGTTGTCGGTATATAATTATGATCATCCAACAATATGGATGTCAATGCGGATATATATACTTTAAACTTCTCATTTTCAGGTATTTGAGCCGTTAATTCTGGATTTAAAGCATGGATTCCCTCCACAACAAGGACCTGGTTCTTGCCTAACTGTAGTTTCTTGCCACTCTTTTCACTCTTTCCAGTCTGAAAATTATACTTGGGCAACTCAATCACTTCGCCTCTGAAGAGTGAACTGATTTGCTGGTTAAGCAAGTCGATATCCAAAGCATAGATGCTCTCATAATCAAATTCACCATTTTCATCCAGCGGCGTTTTGGATCGATCAACAAAATAATCGTCAAGAGATATTTGTAACGGTCGGATTCCATTGGCTAACAGTTGAATGCTGAGTCGTTTGCAGAAGGTTGTCTTCCCCGATGATGACGGACCGGCAATCAAAACGATTCGCACACCTTGACGAAGCGAAATTTCATCTGCAATCTGTGAAATTTTCTTCTCTTGCAGCGCCTCGCTGATATTAATGAGATCTGTGGTAAGTCCCTTTTTAACTGCATCGTTGAAATCACCAACCGTTCTTACTCCCAGGATATATTGCCAATGGTGTTGCTCCTTAAAGATTTCAAACATCTTGTCTTGCCTAATCAATTCGCCCAACTGTGAAGGATCTTCTTTGGATGGCGTGCGAAGCAGTAATCCATCCTGATATTTGATGAGGCCAAACAGATAAATATCGGATGTGTTGGTCAGTAAGGCCCCATAATAATAGTCAACGTAATCGTCAATTTGGTAATATGTTGTGTATAACGAACCGATACTCTTCAGAAGTTTAACCTTGGCCTCGTCGCCTTTATCTTCGAACATCTTGATGGCTTCATCGGTCATCACTTCAAACCGTCGGATTGGTATTTTGGCATCGATGATCTCTTGCATTCTGGTGCTGATCTTCGTCGCATCATCTTCGGTTACCTCATGCCCAATCTGCAAATTGACGTAATATCCATTCGAAACGGCTGTATCGATAATGACCTCAGAGCCGGGGTACAAATCGTGGATGGCCTTACAGAGTATAAAAAACAAAGTTCGTGTATAATTTCTCGATGCAGAACTCTGATGCATATCCATAAATTCTACCACCTTGTTGTGGTATACTCTGAAATTCAAGCCCTCAACAACATTGTTTACTTTGGCACAGATCGGTCCATAGGGCATTTCCAAATTACATTGTTTATACACTTCGTTTAGTGTACTTCCTATTTTTACTTGATAATTTTGTCCTTTATTTTTACAATAAATTTGTAGCATCTTATTAGATAGTTTTGAACGGTTGACGGTTCAGATGAATAGTGTGTAAAGATAAGAAAATTTGATGGTAACTGCAAAATAATATCAC
>CALNBT010000069.1 GCA_937874345.1 uncultured Prevotella sp. | reverse complement strand
TTCATGAGTTGTTTTTTTAGCTTACTGGCGATTTATTTAGATAAAATATAAATAGGATGACAAAAAATCAGCAAGATTCTTTACTTTTCACAAAGGATGGAAACCATGAAAAAGTAGTCTCCCGTCTAATTTTCATGCAGATTATTCTCAAAACACTCGGTCAAAAAAACAGACTGTCATCACAACCATTTACCGGTTATACCTCGATTGATTGATAATCATGCACAAATGATAAGAACTGAACCTATTTGGATTATCCGATCGGATACCAATGACTATCCTATGAAGCAAAAGTAGGTAATGTCAAGCCTTCGTATTGGAAAACATCATTTCAAGGTTCGTTCATCGATTGGTCATCAATAAATGACAATCTCCATGAAATTGACAGTCAATTTCATGGAGATTGATATACAAAATGCACAACATTGTGGCACAAAACCATTGTGTTTATCTTACGGTTGTACGACGCTCTTTCACAAGTTTAACCTGTCTCAACAGATCTTGATAATGAAGTGCATTGATTCCCTTGCTAGATGCCAGCTGCAATTGGCAGTATCGTTCAACCTTATCAAGCAATTGCTCTACGTATAATGTAGCATCGCTGGATTGAGTCGAGCCCAATCCGGCCATTTGACGGATAAGAACAAAGGTTGTGGATGTTGACTTATCATCATCGTTTTTAGGATTTAACAAGCCATTGACAAGCTCCACAAACGTTCTTTCAAGCGAACGACGAGTTGTTTTTTTCAATTCAGCGCCATCGTTCATCGGTCGCCAAACGGCTTGAAAGACATCATTCAGATAATCGGGCAACTGGTATGCCTTCTGACTATCAAACGAATTGTCATAGATTTTGTTCAATGTACCAACCGATAGCATCAAATTCAAAATACTATTTTGCTCTCCAATAATGGTATTCACGGCATCGATTCCGGTTTTTTCGGTAATATCGGTGGGATATAACCATATCGGGGCATCAAACAACTGTCTTGCCAGGTAATCGACTGCGGCTTTCTGAGGTGCTGCAGGAGCCACCTCAAAAGGTTTTTTGCCCGGAAGGTTGTTAAGATAGCGCCCTCCGATATTCTTGGCCACATGGTTTGTGTAGCGACGAAACTGGTCTCTTACACTTCCATACATCTCTCGCAGATCATCCAACTGTCCATTTGACTGTTTCGTCCATTGTGGCAGATTGGTAATTACGCGCTGTAAGTTTTTGATTCCATAGTCTGATGCTTTGACATTATCGTCGCCCAAATCTTCTGTTTGGGCACGAGGGTCCTCGTCTCTTCCCTCTCCGCCAAACCACAGTTGCGGATTTTCCTGAAGCACTTTGGTCGTTTCGGTCATCAATGCCTCTTTTTCGGCAAATTCATCCTTAAACTCGGGACGATATTGATAGCCCCAACGAATGGCCCACTTGTCATAATCGTTGATGCGCGGAAACAGTCCTTTAGCACTGATTCCATCTTCTGGTTGTGCCACATAATTGAAACGGGCATAATCCATGATAGAAATGGTATGTCCATGCTTCTCTACCCACGCTTTATCGCGTAACTTCTCGACAGGAGTTGCATGACTGGCGCCCATGTTATGACGCAAGCCGAGTGTATGACCCACTTCGTGTGACGACACAAAGCGTATAAGCTGACCCATTAATTTATCATCAAAATGCATCGTTTGCGCACGTTTGTCAAGCGGTCCGCATTGGGTCATATACCACTTTGTCAACAAGTTCATCACATTGTGATACCAACACACGTGACTTTCGATGGTTTCGCCACTGCGAGGGTCAACGATGTATGGACCGTAAGCATTCTCTATTTCGGCAGGCAAGTATCTGATAAAATTATAACGGGCGTCGTCTACACTGATGTTCGGATCGTTTGGCGGACACTCTTTCCCAATAATGGCATTCTTAAAGCCTGCAGCCTCGAAGGCAACCTGCCAGTCGTTGATACCTTGGATAAGATAAGGAATCCATTTCTTTGGCGTGGCGGGGTCGATATAAAATACAATGGGCTTGACGGGCTCAACCAATTCGCCTCGCTTGTAACGCTTCAAATCTTTGGGTACCAGTTTAAAACGACCAATAAATTCTTCTCGGTCGGCCTTTAATTGGTCATCGCTAAAATAGGTAATGCGATCAGTAAAATAGCCTATCCGGTTATCCCACAAGCGTTTTCGCATCGGTTCTTTGGGCAATAGCACGATACTGGTGTTCAGTCCCAATGTCACGAATCCTGTTTGACTTGCGTTTAAGTCGGTGTTAGAGGAGCCATAGGTTCGGGTGGTTACTACTTCAACATTCATGGGAAAGGTCTTCAACGTATCGATAAAGGTACGATCGGCCTGCAAACTGCCAAGTTTCAGATCCTTGTTGCTCTGCTCCGTAAACGACATCACCTTATTATCGTTTTTAAACAACGGCGTTACATCGATGAGGTTCATATGGGCAACCGGATTCTTGCCGATGATTTTAAAAGATGCGACAATGGGGTCTACGGTAGAAGCTTGAAGTGTTCGCGAAATATTGTCGTTTCCATCGGCATATTGAGAAAGCACATAAGCACGCAGAAGCATAGTCTTATCGTCTCGTTTTTCAAAGTATACGGTGGCTTCGTTTACTTCCTCACCGGCATATTTACCGAAGTTCTGGGGTGTAGCTGTCAGTCTGGTTACTGCCAGGAAATACCTTCCAACCAACGAATCAGGCACTTCGAAATACCAGTTATCTTCAATGTGTCTCACCGTAAAGACACCGTTATGTGTAGTTCCACCTTTCTTTAAGAGATCTTCGTAGTCGTTCTTCTTGCTATCCTTCTTCTTTGCAGCAACACTGTCCTTGGAAAGGATCATCGAATCTTTAGGATTTTTGTTGCTTTTTTGCAAAGTATCTGGATGAAAAACAAAAAAACGAATCGGATCCGCTTTCAATGACCCATTGAAAGCCAATAGGCAGATACAAATAAATAGATAATTTTTTAAATGCATAGTATATGATAAATTGTATTGATAAATCAACATAGAACAAATTATTCAGTCACCTCAACACCTGAGATGATAGAAAAAACTTTCAGAAAATGTGCCGTTGGGGTGTAAAACATTGACTCATGAACATCAGAAGAATCGTTTCACATCCACAACGAAATGGACATCTATCACCGACATTCATTTTATCAGACTAATTTCGTGTGGTAGGGCAAGGCGATAGAAGTGCATTCGTGCAGAAATAGTGATCGTATCATACTCCTGCTTTCTTGTCAAAAATGTCAATCACGTTTCCATCGACTACCGTTCGTTTGGAAAACTGTATATTCTTTGGCAAGACCGGCGCAAGCGTTCCGTCTTCAACGGTCGTCTGAGCCGTTTCAATTCGTATCTCGTCCCAAAAACCCATATCCATAAAACTTTGCAAAGTGCGTGTTCCACCCTCGACCATTAACGTTTGAATGTTCTTTTCAAAGAGTTCTTTTAACAGGATTTCTATGGAGTGACCATCACGTAAGACCAATCGTAAAGGGTCTGGACCACTCCATTCACGCACATTCAATTGTGGATGTTCGCGTTCATCCGTTACACGACCTACCAAAATTGCATCATATTCGCTTCTCAACTGATGAACCAACATCTTTGTAAAAGGTGTGGATAACGACAGGGCTTTCCCATGATCGTCAATGTAGCCATTCGCCGTTTGCGCCCATTTCAACAGGATATAGGGTCGTTTGTAAGTATTGAACGTCATAAAGGGGCGGTTCAGCTCCAGACATTCATCCTCGAGAACACCAACCTTAACGTCTATTCCGGCATCACGCATCCTCTGAATCCCTCTTCCTCGCACTTTGGCAAAGGGATCTACGCTTCCACAAACGACATGTCGAACCCCTTTTCTGATAATCAAATCAGCACAAGGTGGGGTCTTCCCAAAATGTGAACAGGGTTCCAGACTTACGTACATCGTGCTTTCGGGCAACAACTGCTCATCACAAGACTTCACGGATGCAAAGGCATTCACCTCGGCATGGCCTTCTCCAAAACGCACATGATATCCTTCGCCAATGATACGTCCATGACAAACAATCACAGCTCCAACCATTGGGTTTGGCTTAGCCAACATCTGCCCATGCTTAGCCAGCTGTAAACAGCGGCGCATGTACATTTTATCAATAGCATCTTGGTTCATATCCATATTTTTATTATTTTTGTTTCCATGAACAACTTTACGGAACTTTGGAACCAACTCGTTCCACTTTACAATGAAACCGAGGCAAAAGCCCTTGTACGTACCGTACTTGAAGTCCGCTATGGCCTGTCACTGACAGATATACTTTGTGGCAAAGTTAATGAATTATCTGCAGAAGATCAACTAGGTTTGCATAAAATCGTTAGCAGACTTGCCCAAGCAGAACCGGTTCAATACATCCTTGGTTCAACGGAATTTGCGGGAAGAACGTTTCATGTATCATCAGCTGTTCTAATTCCTCGTGTGGAAACACAAGAACTTTGTCAGTGGGTCGTGGAGGATTGTGAGCAAAATCAACAAGCAGATCCGTCAATTTTGGATGTAGGAACTGGCTCTGGAGCCATTGCCATTACCCTTGCTTTGGATATTCTTCAAGCAGATGTAGAAGCTTGGGACATCTCTGCAGATGCTTTAGATATTGCAAGGCAGAATGCAATCGCACTGGGAGCTACCGTCCGGATGGTCAATCAAGATATCCTCAATGCACCTAATGACACGCATAAATGGGACATTATTGTCTCTAATCCGCCGTATATCCATCCAAAAGAAGCAGAAAAAATAGAACGTAACGTATTGGATTACGAACCTTCGTTGGCGTTGTTCACCCCGTCAGACCGCCCGTTGCTGTTTTATGAAGCCATCACCCAGTATGCCAATAAAGCCTTAAGACCAGGAGGATTGCTGTATTTTGAAATGAATCCGCAATACGTTGAAGAACTGAAAAACATGCTACAACAAGAAGGATTTATCCGTGTTGAAGTGAAAAATGATTCATTCGGCAAACAAAGAATGATGAAAGCAATCATGAAAAGACATCCATTTGAATCTTAAAATCAAGAAAACGTGGAATTAAAAAAGCAAATAACAGAGAAGGAAGCATTGCTAAAGCTATCATCATTATGTGCCAGAGCCGAGCATTGTAGCGGAGAGATGAGGGAAAAACTCTATCGCTGGGACTTCGATGACGATGCGCAACAGAGAATCATAGACAAACTTCTTATAGGAAAGTACATTGATGACGAACGCTTTACAAGGGCATTTGTCAGCGACAAGATAACGTATAACAGATGGGGACGAAAGAGAATTGAGCAAGCATTGTATCAGAAACGAGTTCCAAAAGATATTTATAACGCGGTTTTAGACGAGGTTCCAGCACAAAGATACATAGAAGTACTGCGTCCACTTCTCAAAAGTAAACGGAAATCTGTTAGCGGCCGTAATGCGTACGAACGCAGTATGAAATTGATTCAATATGCTATTGGGCGAGGATTTGAGATGCAAATCATCCGCCAATGCATTGATAACGCTGAGGATTTGACAGATGATCAGTTTTCTGAGTAGACTCATCGACCTGATTGCACCACGCGCCTGTAGCGTTTGTGGAAGGAGGTTAGTTCCGGGAGAGAATGTGATGTGCGCTGCATGTAATCGACATTTGCCCCGCACACACTTTGAAGATGATGCCTATGAGAATGAAATGGCACAACTTTTTTGGGGCAGAATTCCCATTGAACGAGCAGGAGCATTGTTCTTTTACCACGCACAATCCGAGGTAAGCAGAATGATTTATGCCCTGAAATATGGCAATCATCCGGAGTTTGGCGAACAACTCGGACAAATGGTTGCAGAAGAATATCTCGAAAAAGGTTTTTTTCAAGGAATCGATGCCATTATTCCCGTGCCGTTGTCGCGTAGCCGTCAACGACAGAGAGGCTACAACCAGAGTATGGAAATAGCGCGCGGCGTGAGTGAAGTCACCAAAATTTCAATTCTCAAGGATACCATCAAACGCACAAAGTTTGTCGAAAGCCAGACCCATAAGAGCAGGTTGTCCAGGGCAGAGAACGTAGAAGACACATTCAAGGTATTGGATAGTAGTCCCATTCTGAACAAACACATCTTATTGATAGACGACATTGTTACAACGGGAGCCACCATCTGTGCTTGCGGGCAAGCACTTCAACAATCTGGGAAGATTTACATTAGTGTATTATCTTTGGGATATTCTAAAGATTAATACCAAAACACCAAATTCAAATTTCCGAGACATAACTTTGCTGTCTTGGATATTTCCACTAACTTTGCAAGAATAACTTATTCAAAACGATATGGAAACAAGCAGCTTAAAACGAGATTTTGCTTCAAGATTGTTACGCATCAAGGCAGTCAAATTACAACCCAACGATCCTTTTACATGGGCATCTGGCTGGAAATCGCCGATTTATTGTGACAACCGCAAGACTTTATCATACCCCGACGTAAGAACATTTGTCAAAATCGAGATGGTTCATGCCATCCTTAAGCACTTTCCATCAGTAGATACCATTGCAGGAGTTGCCACAGCCGGCATTCCGCAAGCGGCTTTGATTGCTGATATCTTGGGATTACCCTTGATATATGTTCGCAGCAAGGCAAAAGATCACGGTCTAGAGAACCTCATTGAAGGCGAGATGAGAGAAAACGCGAGAATAGTTGTCATCGAAGACCTTATTTCTACGGGTGGAAGCTCACTAAAAGCAGTTGAAGCCATTCGTCAAGCAGGTGGAAACCCCATTGGGATGATTGCTTCTGTAACTTATGGTTTCCCCGTAGCTGAACAGGCTTTTGCTGATGCCAAACTTCCATTAGTCACACTTACCGACTATAACCACATCATAGAAGAAGCTCTGGCAACCGGATATATCCAGGAAAGCGACACCGAGATGCTGCAAGATTGGCGTAAAGATCCGGCACACTGGCGCCAGTAATCAAATAGATTTGAATGAATATTTTACACAATACCCTATGACTAGTACATTTGAAAGTTCGATTCGCGAAATCGCCTTTCCACAACAATCTGTTTACAAGATGCTGAGCGACTTGAGCAATATTGAAAAAGTGAAAGACAAGATTCCGCAAGACAAGATACAAGATTTAACTTTTGACACCGATTCCATCTCTGTTAAATCGCCTTTAGGAGCCATCCAGCTGAACATTATTGGCAGAGAAGAGCCCAAATGCATCAAATTAGAGACGCAGAAAAGTCCGATGCCATTCAACCTGTGGATACAAATTCTACCCGTTAGCGAGACATCCTGCAAGATGAAGTTAACGATCAAGGCCGAAGTGAATCCATTTATCAAGTCAATGGTTCAAAAGCCCTTGCAGGATGGTATCGAAAAAATAGCAGATGCCCTGCAGATGATTCAATATGAGTAAACGGGTTGACACCTCTTTACTTTTCATAATGTATACGATTTAAACTCCTTTTTTAGAATATGGCTACCAAACTTTGGGAAAAAAACTTTGAAGTAAACGCAGAGATAGAACGCTTTACCGTTGGCAAAGACAGAGAACTTGACCTGTATCTGGCTCGATATGATGTCTTGGGGTCAATGGCTCACATCACCATGTTGGAGTCAATTGGACTGTTGAAGAAGTCCGAATTGGCAGCACTATTAGCCGAACTGAAACAGATTTACGCTACCTGCGAACGCGGAGAGTTCGAGATAGAGGATGGTGTAGAGGATGTTCATTCACAGGTAGAACTGATGCTGACGCGAAAATTAGGAGATATCGGAAAGAAAATTCACAGTGGGCGCTCCAGAAACGACCAGGTGTTGGTCGACCTAAAACTTTTTACTCGCCACGAATTGCAGGACATCGTGCAGTATGTCAAGGTTCTTTTTGATGAACTGATTGCAAAAAGCAACCAGTATAAGGATGTATTGATGCCGGGCTATACCCATTTACAGATTGCCATGCCATCGTCGTTTGGCTTATGGTTTGGCGCTTATGCCGAAGGTTTGGCCGATGACATGCTGTATCTACTGGCCGCTTACCAATTGACCAACCGCAATCCTTTGGGCTCGGCTGCAGGATACGGTTCGTCGTTTCCACTCAACCGTACAATGACAACCAAGCTATTGGGCTTTGAAAGCATGGCTTACAATGTTGTCTATGCACAGATGGGACGTGGAAAGATGGAAAGAAATGTGGCTTATTCGCTGGCATCTGTTGCAGGTACCATTGCCAAGCTAGCCTATGATGCCTGCTTGTTCAACAGTCAGAACTTTGGTTTCATCAAACTTCCCAAGGAATGTACCACAGGTTCGAGCATCATGCCACATAAGAAGAACCCCGACGTATTCGAATTGATTCGTGCCAAATCAAACAAGATTCAATCGCTCCCACAACAGGTAATGCTCATCATGAACAATCTTCCAACAGGATATTTCCGTGATCTTCAAATCATCAAGGAGGTATTTTTGCCCGTGTTTGCAGAACTGAAAGACTGCTTGCAGATGACCGCCTATATCATCAATAAGATGGAAGTGAACGATCATATCTTGGATAATGCCATGTACGATCCTATTTTCAGTGTGGAAGAGGTCAACAACTTGGCTGTTCAAGGCATACCTTTCCGTGATGCCTACAAGCAGGTAGGGATGGAAATCGAAAATGGTACGTTTATCCCAAACAAGGAAATACACCATACGCATGAAGGCTCGATAGGCAATCTCTACAATGAAGAAATTGAAAAGATGATGAAAAAAACACTCGATCAGTTTCATTTTGAACAAGTCGAACAAGCCGAACAAGCATTATTGAAATGAGAAAGTGGCGCGTATTTCTGTTTTTGCCCATGCTCTTCGCCACATCATGTGGCCAGAACCAAAACGAATTCAGTTCGGTTAGATGCTTCGTGCTGATCAATAATCAGGAACACAACGATGCGACCCTCGCCTCGTCCATGAACAGTATGGCACCCGGAGTGTTCTGTCAAGTACAGCAAAAAATCCAAAACGGTGCTACTTACTTCGCCTTTAAGAACAACCTTGGCAATCAAAGCACCTCCATCTTTAATGGTAAAGACCAGCGAATGTCTTTCGCCTTTGGCTTTAATAACGGCATTATCGTAGGATTTGGAAATTTGGATAATCCACCCGTGTTCTATGCTTACGACCTTCAATGCCCCAACTGCTTTGACTGGCAAGCCCTGCCTCGAAAGAATTATCCGTTGAGCATCTCATCCAATGGCATGGCTTCATGCCCCGTTTGTCATCGCGACTACAACCTGAATACGGGAGGGAACATCGTGAAAGGAGATGCCGGAAACAAACTCACCCGATACCATGCCTCCACGGCAGGCCCTTATGGGGTCTTGAATGTGTACTAAAATATCGTTTGTCTGCTAAAAATAAACTGAAAGTTCTATATCCAATTGTTTATCAGAACTGCGATTCTTTTTCCTACAAGCGAGATTGTGGTAGGTCTTATATGGCCGGGTTGATCAACCATCATCACCAAAAAGAATTACCGAAATTTAAAATAAAAAATAGTTACAGATCTTTTCGCGTTTCGATCTTTTCAATTTTTCATAAACAGTTGTATGTCAATTGCTTACAAAATCGACCAAATCGAATGGCAATTCCATCAATTTCAACAGGCAATATCATGCAAATTGTAACACAATCCCAATGATTTTGCTTGGCAATTTGACCGACATGCCTTTTTGCTATTAAATATTTTGACAAAAAGAGGAGTCTCATTCGAGAAACAACAAAACAAGACCTAGTCTTATAATCAGTCAGTACTGTTGTCTGCCAATGCCAAATCCTTCTTTCGGTACGCCCAGATTTCAACGCTGTTAATGATATTCTGCCACAGCACATAGCAACCTGGTCCGATAGATGCAATGGGATTAAGGTATGAATAAGCAACCCAAATGGCAAAAACCGTGTTTTTTTGACCCTGTGCCTGACCAAACTCAATGGTAGAATTAAAATGACGGCCAACAGTACGGCCAACAGCAAACAGAATGATACATAATAAAAGACTTGCAAAGCCCATCAACTCTAAGAAAAGAGGAGTCGTTTCGGCATGTACAATGTTCTTAACCGTGGTTCCAGAAACAAAAACCAACGAGAGTGCCCATAGGTAATACGACAAATCTTTGACACCAATAATCCAGCGATGAAAGCGATGAAAATGATGTTTCACCACGTAAGCAAACAAGATTGGCATCAACAATACAACACAAACATCATACAAAATTTTAGAGAATGTGTCCATAAAAGCGATATGAACCCCTTGTCCTATCAAAGGAAAACAAAGCGGAATCGTAAAGGCCGCAACAAAATTGGAGATAAAAGTAAAGGTTGTCATCTCTTCCAACTTACCGCCCA
>CALNBT010000068.1 GCA_937874345.1 uncultured Prevotella sp. | reverse complement strand
AGAGACAAATAATAATAAATAATAAACTTGACAAAAGGTTATCTATTTCTGCAAATATACAAAAAAGTATCGACAAAAAAGACTTTATTATAATGAAAGTTAACCATGAAAAGACAGGAGACAAAGGATTATAAGCCTACAGCCATATAAACTTTTGCAGCAAATTTCGATAGTACGATACCTAAAAAGATAAAATCGTTTCTTGCTATTGACAAATTACTTTCAACTATTTTCGTAGATTCATTGAAGAACTTAACAAAATAATAAATAATTCAACTAAATTTATTTGAAGGTTTAGCCGAAAAAGAAATTTATATTCGTTTAATAAAATAATAGTTTTCCATTTTAATTTATAATTACATGATTATGAATGGTTTGACATTTTTTAACTACCAAATTGTTATCTAAATTATGAATTGTATTATAAAAACGCTTATCTTTGAGGAAACAAATCAATAGACTTAACAATTTGATCATTATCAATTATACACACAATGGAGACAACACACTTTACCATCACAAAGAGAGACGGAAGCATCGAGAAATTTTCATTAGACAAAATCATGCAGGCCATTATCAAAGCCTTCGATTCAGTTGGACAGACAGCAGACTTAGGTATCATCAGCAAATTATTGGCACATCTGAGCATCCAAGAAGGCATCAAAGTGGAAGATATCCAAAACCAAGTTGAGGAATGTTTGATGCGTGAAGGGTATTATCGGGTGGCAAAGGCTTTTATCATTTATCGCCAAAGTCACCAAGAAGACCGAGAGACAGCTGCCAAACTGCAATTTCTGGCCGATTATATGGAGGCGTCAAATGCAGCTACCGGCTCAAAGTTTGATGCCAATGCCAATGTAGAACACAAAAATATTGCAACCTTGATCGGCGAACTACCCAAGAGTAATTTTATCAGATTAAACAGACGACTGTTGACCGACCGTCTCAAAAAGATGTATGGTAAAGAGCTCGCCAATCGCTATGTTGACCTGCTGACTCAACACTTCATCTACAAGAATGACGAAACTTCACTAGCCAATTATTGCGCCAGCATCACGATGTACCCCTGGCTTATTGGTGGGACGACCTCCATCGGCGGGAACGCTAGTGCACCAACCAACCTCAAATCCTATTGTGGCGGATTTATCAATATGGTGTTTATGGTAAGTTCTATGCTCAGTGGTGCCTGTGCTACACCCGAATTTTTGATGTACATGAACTACTTTATTCAAAAAGAATATGGACAAGACTACTGGAAACGGGCAGACCAAGTGGTGGATCTCAGTTTGAAACAGCGAACCATTGACAAGATCATCACCGACTGCTTTGAACAGGTAGTATACAGCATCAACCAGCCAACGGGCGCCCGCAACTATCAGGCTGTATTTTGGAATATCGCCTACTACGACAAACCTTATTTTGAAAGTCTCTTCGGTAACTTTTATTTCCCCGATGGTACTCAGCCAGATTGGGAAGGAGTTAACTGGATACAGAAAAGATTCATGCGCTGGTTCAATGCTGAACGCACAAAGACCATGCTCACTTTTCCGGTAGAAACGATGGCGTTGCTAACCGATGGTGAAGAATGCCGAGATGCCGAATATGGAGATTTTACGGCAGAGATGTATGCTGCCGGCCACTCTTTCTTTACCTATATGAGTGATAACGCCGACTCACTAAGTTCGTGTTGTCGGCTTCGTAACGAAATTCAAGATAACGGTTTTTCTTATACACTCGGAGCTGGTGGGATAAGCACAGGATCAAAAAGCGTACTGACGATCAATTTAAACCGATGCATACAATACGCTGTCAACCATCAGATAGACTATCTGGAATATCTTGGCGAGATTGTTGACCTATGCCACAAGGTTCAGATAGCATATAATGAAAACTTGAAAGTGCTCAAGGAAAAAGGTATGTTACCCCTCTTTGATGCCGGATATATCAATATTGATAGACAATACCTCACCATCGGTGTCAATGGTTTGGTAGAAGCAGCCGAATTCCTAGGTCTCCAGATTACACCAAATGAGAAATATCAGCACTTTGTTCAACAAGTATTAGGCATCGTGGAACATTACAACAAACAATACCGTTCGAAAGAGTTAATGTTCAATTGTGAAATGATTCCTGCAGAAAATGTAGGTGTGAAACATGCCAAGTGGGATCGCGAAGACGGCTATTTCGTACCGCGCGACTGCTACAATTCTTACTTTTATGTTGTTGAAGACGACTCACTGAATATCATTGACAAATTCAAATTGCATGGTACTCCCTATATAAAGCACCTTACCGGTGGCTCTGCACTGCACATGAATCTGGAGGAACATCTCAGCAAAGACCAATACAGGCAGCTACTGCGTGTTGCTGCTCGAGAGGGATGCAACTATTTTACCTTCAATATCCCCAATACCATCTGTAACGAATGTGGACATATTGACAAACGTTATCTTCACGAATGTCCTCACTGCCATAGTACAAACGTAGACTACCTGACGCGTATCATCGGTTACTTGAAACGTGTAAGCAACTTCTCTGCCGACAGACAAGCTGAGGCTCAACGTCGATTCTACTTTACACCAACGAAGAAAGAGATTGGAGAAAAACCTGAAACGAAAACCGTTGCTTTCTCATGCTAAAATACGTCAATACGGGCATCGTTTTCCAGGAGATTCCCAATGAAACCACACTCTCTATCAACATCTCGGGCTGTCCAAACCACTGCCCGGGATGTCATAGTGCCTATCTGGCCGAAGACATTGGTATGCCGCTCAACGAAGAAACACTAGATCAAATGATTAGCTCTCTTGATCAAAACGTGACCTGCATTAGTTTGATGGGCGGCGATAACGATGTAGAAGCAGTGCAACATCTGGCAGAACATATCCATCAACGCTACACCGGGCGTTACAAAGTGGCGTGGTATAGCGGAAAAATACGACTGCCCAAATGGGTAGACCGAAACAAGTTCGACTATTTGAAGGTAGGGCCTTACATCGCACATTTGGGTCCTTTGACTCATCAGACCACCAATCAGCGCCTATATCGAATCCATCATGAAGACGAAACCATTGAGGATATTACGTACTTGTTTTGGAAAACCCACAACTTCACCTGACCATCTCCTCTAACCCGCTGTCATTGGTAAATGAAGATGCTTTCCAAAGCGCATTTTTTTTGTTATTGTTTTCATAACGTCTCTATACAAAGTTGTTAAAATCATACCCATAGAAAACAAACGAAGCGATCAACCTTATCAGCATCGAACAAGAACAAGTAACAAAAAAGGAGACTAAAAAAAGTCGCATTTCGGTTTGAAATGCGACTTATATCAAAACTTCACAGGTATGTGAATTATTTTACTTTATCAACGATAGCTTTAAAAGCTTCAGGGTTGTTTACAGCTAAATCTGCAAGAACCTTACGGTTGATCTCGATACCGGCCTTGCTCAAAGCACCCATCAATGTAGAATAAGTCATTCCTTCCAAACGCGCAGCAGCGTTGATACGCTGAATCCACAACGAACGGAATGTACGTTTCTTACTACGACGGTCACGATATGCGTAGGTAAGACCTTTTTCCCAAGTATTCTTAGCTACTGTCCAAACATTCTTTCTAGCTCCGTAATAACCTTTAGTAAGCTTTAGAATTCTCGTTCTCCTTGCTTTTGATGCAACATGATTGACTGATCTTGGCATAGTTTTTTCTTTCCTTTAATTGGTTTGACTAAAAGTTAATTAACGTAGATTAAGCAAGTCGCGTACCTGCTTTACATTTGAGCTGTCCAACAAAGTGGAATGAACCAAATTTCTCTTCTGCTTCTTTGTTTTTTTAGTCAAAATGTGACTATGGAAAGCGTGATTTCTCTTAATCTTACCAGTACCGGTAAAACGGAATCTCTTCTTTGCACCGGAATTTGTCTTTTGTTTTGGCATTTTTTTTGAATTTAATTTGTTATTTATTTAATTCTGTGGCAACGTATATACCAAAGACGTTACGCACATTCTATATTATCTATGCACTATTCTGCAGCGCTATCTTCTATCTGAAGTTTTTTCAAAACATCTGAACCGTTCTTGATATTGGCAAAAAGCCCTCCATCGTTAACGACTTGACTTTCTTCTGTTTCAATTTGCTGTTTCTTGACTACATTTGCTTCTTCAACAGCCTGTTCTCTATCGCGTCTCTGCTGGCTCTTTTTCTCAACTCCGATTTTCTTTGGAGCGATATACAAGAACATTTTCTTGCCTTCCAGCTTTGGCATCTGTTCTACTTTGCCATAATTTTCCAAATCGGTTGCGAAACGAAGCAACAAAACCTCGCCCTGTTCCTTGAACAAGATGGAACGACCGCGGAAAAATACATAAGCACGAACTCTATTTCCTTCTGTTAGAAATTCCTGTGCATGCTTCAATTTGAATTGATAGTCATGCTCATCGGTCTGCGGTCCAAATCTAATCTCCTTGATTTCAATTTTGACCTGCTTGGCCTTCATTTCTTTAGCCTTTTTCTTCTGTTGATAAAGGAACTTGCTATAGTCGATGAGACGACAAACCGGTGGTTGCGCATTCGGAGAAATCTCTACGAGGTCAACATCCTGTTGACGAGCTAGTTCTAATGCTTGACGCGTGGACATCACTTCTGATCCGGCGTCGCTAATGACACGCACTTCCCTAACGTGAATTTGTTCATTCACGCGGTATTGATTACTGATTTTGTCTTTCTTCATTCAACTATTTTAAGTTGTTACTTTCTGCTAAACGGCTGCAAAGTTACTGATTATATCATAATTACCCAAATATTTATGGGAATATTTTAGATAAAGATTGATGCAGAAAAGTTTATTTTACTTCTCTGCATCAATAGTTAAAATATCATGAGAATTAAAAAAGCAAAGGAAGCTATGGTTTCATTGTTTCGTCGATCAGCAGTAACCAATCTGAATATAAATATTGTTTTTCTCCAGAATGACACGGCCCGAAAGAGAACCCTATGAAATTAAAGTCTTTTACTCCTCGATCCCCAAAGACCTTATTCTTCCGGATGGATATCAGTTGCCTTGAGCATCTCTGCTACTTCGGCATTGATGCGCGTTGCAAAGTCTTCCATGCGCATGGTAGCCTGTTCGCCTCCACCCTGTTTACGCATCGATACCAATCCTTCAGCAGCTTCCTGCTCACCAACGATAACCATATAGGGTACGCGCTTTAATTCGTTATCACGAATTTTGCGACCAATCTTTTCGTTACGGTCATCAATCGTAGAACGAACATTCTGGTCATCAAAATATTTTGCTACCTTACGGGCATAATCATTATACTTTCCTGAGATGGGGAGAATGGCAACCTGATCTGGAGCAAGCCACAATGGGAAATGACCGGCAGTATGTTCTATCAATACAGCGGTGAAACGCTCCAACGAACCAAACGGTGCGCGGTGAACCATTACCGGTGTTTTCTTTGAATTATCCTCGTCAGTATATTCGAGTTTGAAACGCTGAGGTAAATTATAGTCTACCTGGATGGTTCCCAACTGCCAGCGACGACCGATGGCATCCTTCACCATGAAGTCCAGTTTGGGACCATAGAACGCTGCCTCACCATATTCAATCTTGGCCTCAAGACCTTTTTCCTTGCAAGCATCGATGATCGCCTGCTCGCTCTCTGCCCAAACCTCGTCAGAGCCAATGTATTTTTCCGTATCTTTCGGGTCGCGCAAGCTGATCTGAGCTTCGAAGTTGTCAAAATTGAATATCTTGAACACCGCACGGATGATATCCATTACACGAAGGAACTCACCTTTTACCTGTTCTGGACGACAGAAGATATGAGCATCATCTTGTGTAAACGATCGTACACGTGTTAATCCGTGCAACTCACCGCTCTTCTCATAACGGTAAACGGTACCAAATTCGGCAATACGCAAAGGCAGATCCTTATACGAACGTGGCTTGTATGCAAACACCTCACAATGATGAGGACAGTTCATTGGCTTGAGCATATACTCTTCGTCCTCTTCAGGAGTATGGATAGGCTGGAAAGAGTCCTTGCCATAATGAGCATAGTGACCGCTGGTTACATAAAGGTTCTTGCTGCCGATATGCGGCGTAATGACTTCTTGGTAACCGTAACGTTTCTGTATGCCACGCAACATGTCCTGCAAACGCAAACGCAGATCGGTACCCTTTGGCAACCAGATGGGCAATCCCTTGCCTACACGATCAGAAAACATGAACAGTTCCATCTCCTTGCCAATCTTTCGGTGATCGCGTTTCTTGGCTTCCTCCAACAACAGAAGGTATTCATCAAGCATCTTTTTCTTCGGGAAAGTGATACCATAGATACGAGTCATCTGCTCACGTTTGGCATCTCCACGCCAGAAAGCACCGGCAACACTGGTAATCTTGACAGCTTTGATCATGCCGGTAGACATCAAGTGCGGCCCGCGACATAGGTCGGTGAAATGTCCTTGCGTATAGGTAGAGATCGTTCCATCTTCCAAATCCAAGTCGATGTGCTCGCATTTATATTCCTGTCCGTCTGCTTTAAACACATTTAGAGCATCGGCTTTAGAAACGTCACGACGTACAACAGGCTCATCTTTCTTGGCTAGCTCCATCATCTTTGCCTCAATCTTGGGGAAATCAGATTCACTGATAACGTCGCCTTCTTTCGGCATGACATCATAAAAAAATCCGTTTTCGATAGCCGGACCAAATCCAAATTGAATCCCGGGATAAAGTTCTTGCAAGGCCTCGGCCAGCAAGTGTGCTGAAGTGTGCCAGAAGGTATGCTTGCCCTCTTCGTCTTCAAAACGATACAAGGCAATGGTAGCGTCCTCGTTAATAGGACGATTCAGCTCTACCGTTTCACCATTAACACCGCAAGATACAATGTTGCGAGCGAGGGCAGGTGATATGCTCTCGGCGATTTGTAACCCGGTTACGCCCTGTTCGTACTCACGAACCGAACCATCCGGAAATGTGATTTTAACCATAACAAATTAGTTTATTTTTTCTTAATCACTACAAAAGTAATGCTTTCTTTTGATTTAGAAAAATCATCAAGATAATTATCTGCATCAAGCATCAATAAATCAATCCACAAAAGAAAAGATAATGTGATGCTATGTAACAAACTCTCGTATCGGCCATACTACTGGTCATTGTTCCAGACTGTCTTTGCGCTTAAGATGCAGACTGGTGTTTGCAATCGACCGCTTTGGTAAAGAAATCAAGAAGCATACAACAGGAATAGATGAATATCCTCAACAGACTACTTTGTTGTCTGGGTTTTCTTAATAACACTATATGCATCATAGATACCCAGCTCGCCAGCTTTGCTTAAATCGACAATGCCTTCAGCTTTGTCACCCATCTTGATTTTTATAAGACCACGGTTGAAAAATGCTTCTGCCAGACTGCGATCCAAATCAATTGCCTTTGAATAATCATCAATTGCCTTTTGGTGCTCGTCACGTGAGGCATAGAAATTACCACGATTATAATAAAGGTAGGCATTGTGGTCATCATATTGAATGGCATGACTGATATCATCAAGTGTTTTGGCTGTCTTCAATTGTGAGAGGGTTCCTTGGGAAACTTTGTAGTCATTCAACATGTATTCACAAACAGCCATCTGCCAATAAGCCAAAGCATTGGTGCTGTCTATGTTGAGATAGGTAGTCAAGTCATTAATGGCCGCATCGTAATTTTGCGTAACCGTATATGCTACAGCTCGTTGAATCAGCAATGGAGCCGTCTCTTTCAATACCGTATGAGATTGAATCGCTGCCGTTAACGAATCGATGACATTAAAATACATTTTAGATTGCTGTTCGTTCAACTGTCCCGGATTGCAGGTAACGTAAAGCAGATGACCAGGATGATTCTGAGAATTGAAGGTATCAACCACTTTGCTGAATCCCTGGAACGAGTTGATACCGTTACGATAAGGCAAATAGGAAATCTCATACATTGGCATCAATGTAGAAGCTACCTTGCGGTTTTGCACCTGACCACGGTATTCGCTGTTATATTCATGCTCAACAACATTTTCGTCGGCCACAACAATTTGGTTATATTTCTCTGGGTCAACCTCGCTACGTTTACGCATCTCCTTCAGCTTGTTCTTGGTCCATCGTTGCTGAACACCAACATGCTTCTGCATCTGTGCCTTGAAGATCTTGAACTCATCAAACTCTGCCTTAGCTGTCATCCCTAGTCTGCGGTAACAACGAGCGCGATAAGACAGACCTGTCCAAAAATTAGGGAACTTATCTATTACAGAAGTAAAGTCTCGAATAGCACCACGCAAGTCGCCTGTTTTTTCCAACAACAATGCACGGTTAAAGATCGCCATCACATTCGTGGGCTCCATCTTGATCACATAATCGAAGTCTTCAATGGCGCGGTTATCGTCACCCAATTGCATACGCATTAAGCCTCGGTTATAATGACCTAAAAAGTTATTTGGATTTAAATCGAGTGCCACATCATAATCTGCCATGGCACCACGAAGGTTATTGAAGTTCAACCTGGCCAATGCCCGGTTGATATAGTTGTTATATGCATCTGGCCGAAGATGGATAGCCTTTGACAATTCCTTGTCAGCATCCTTCCACTGACGACGAGCCAGACTGATGTAAGAACGGGTGGTCCAGCTATTGGCATCATAAGGATCGATTTCTAGACTCTGGTCAAGCGATTTGGCTGCATTGACAGTATCCTTCTTGTGAAGCAGGATTTCTGCCTTTAAAGAGTAAGCCTTGGCTGTCTTAGACCATTTGTGAATAATCGTGTCGGTTTGCAACAAGGCTGCATCATACTTTTCCTGGTTCATCAAGCAAAAGGCTCTATTGAACCAATAATTCTGCTCCATGGGACTTAGAGCAATGGCACGATTGTAGTCATTAATAGCACCTTCATAACGTTCTTGACGGATGCGGGCTATTGCCCTCAGATCAAAGAATTGAGAAATATAAGGATTTAACTCGATGGCTTTAGATATATCGGCCTCTGCTCCGGTATAGTCATCCAAATAAAATTTGGCTACCGCCCGATAATGCCACGGTTCATAAAGATAAGGCTTTAAGGCGATAACCTGATTAAAATATTGCATAGAAAGCACATAGTCCTCGTAGTGAAGGGCCACTTGTCCATTCAACAGCAACTTGTCTATATTATATTGGGCACGTGAGGCCAAAGGTAGACAAGCCAGCAGAAAGATGACTATACGCCAGAACATATTTTACTGATGGGCAGGCTTTGTCCGATAACGGCATTCGAACTTCCCTTGTGACATTGCCTTGAGCTTGTTCTTGATGAGCTGCTTGCGGAAAGGGGTTACCTTGTCGACAAACATTTTGCCTTCAAGATGATCGAACTCGTGTTGCATGACGCGGGCCAGATAACCTTCAACCCATTCATCGTGAGGCATCAACTGTTCGTCTACATACGTAACATGGATGCGGGTTGATCGGGTTACATTCTCGTGGATACCAGGAATTGACAGACATCCTTCTTCAATCGACTCCTTCGGAGCATTGTTATCGATCTCTACGATATGAGGATTAATGAATGCACGTTTGAAATCCTTGTATTCGGGAAAATCTTCTCTCAGCACATCAAGGTCGATTACTACCACACGGATAGACCGACCAACTTGCGGTGCAGCTAGTCCAACTCCCTGGGCAACTTCCATCGTTTCAAACATATCTGCGATCAACTTTGTAAGACTTTCGTCGTGAGGATCAACATCTGCCGCTACTTTTCGAAGAACCGGCTGACCATATACATATATTGGTAAAATCATTTTACGTTTAATAGAAGAAATCCAATACGAGAAATCTATCCCTTTCTGGATTCCATGTAACTTTGTAAGATAATGGTTGCCGAAATCTCGTCAACCAATGCTTTATTCTGTCGGGCTTTCTTGCCAATGCCGCTGTCTATCATGGCCCTATGCGCTAGGACAGATGTAAAACGTTCATCGTAATAGTCGATGGGAATGGCGGGCATAGCTTTCTTCCAACGGTTCACAAACTGTTCCACCCGTTGAAGATTTTCACTCGGCTGGCCATTGGTTTGCATCGGCTTACCAATCACAATTCGCTCGACTTCTTCACGTTGAATGTACGCTTTCAGAAAATCGAACAGCCCTGACGTAGAGACAGTTACTAATCCATTGGCGATAATTTGCAACGGATCAGTAACCGCTATTCCAGAACGCTTCTTTCCGTAATCAATTGAAAGGATACGCATGAAAGAATCAGCTTGCCAAACGAGCTGTACCATCAACTCGCTGGCTTTCTAGCCTACAACTTATTTTTTGTAGAGTAACCAAGCGTCAGGATATTGTCCCCGTAATTGATTGCGAGAAGAAACGGCAGATGCCTTATCAGCATAGGTCGTTGCAATAACGCGATACATGTTACGAGCAGAATTGAAACCCAATTGTGCCTGGTATCCGGCAGCTTTCAATGTGTTTTGCAAACCTTCTGCATTCGCTTTCAATGAGAATGAGCCTACGACAACACTATATGAATTCAATCCACTACCATTGATAACAGTCAAATCCTCTGTTCTAACGCTGGCGTTATCGGCATTATCCACAACTGTTGTCTGCGTTACAGGAGCTTGGGTCAAAGGAGCAACAACGGGAGCCTGTGTTACAGGTGTCGTCTGGGCTGTTTCCTGTGCCTTTGCCTTCTCGTAAGCTTTCTTGTATGCGCTTTCACTTGATTTACAACCCGTAAATGCCAAGACTACACAGAGGCCTGCGCACAAAAAAATACTCTTTTTCATCATTTTATTGGATATTATTAATTTGAATGTTACGATTAGATATTATTTTGCGAAATTACAAAATATCCAACAAAAAAACAGAAATAGGCTGCATAAAGTTTGTTAAATGACCAAAATGCGTGGCGATTAACAAATATTACCCTTCACGTTTGAGGTTGTATTGTTTTTTTTCTTAAATTTGCAATAAGTCTATTGGATCCTTTTTCACCAAAAATGGATTTTCTGACCAAAAGAATATTGTTCTAAAAGAACGTCGAACATATTTGTAGTATTAACTTTTAAAATAAACGAAGATGAAAACAGCAGGTTATTTAGGCGCATTCTTAGGAGGTGCCGTCGTTGGAGCTTTAGTTGGATTGTTGCTGGCTCCTGAAAAGGGAAAAGACACTCGTAACAAGATATCTGATACTGTTGACGAGTTCTGCAAGAAACATGACTTGAAATTATCAAGAAAAGAAGTTGACGACTTGGTTGACGATATCAAGGAAGCTGCTTCAGACGTTGCAGAATAATGCAAATCTTTATAAATATCAAGGAGTGATAGGGAGGCAAAACAATATACAATCTTATGTTGAAACCGAAAGGCTCAAGACACTAAATCATGCCATCGGCAATTGAATCTTAAGATGTATTTTGCATCCCTTCCACTCTCTTAATTCATTTTCATGTTCTCAAACGATCAAAATATTGAAACAATAGGACAGCTTGTCGAAACCGTAAAACACTATATCGGTCTTCAGACGGAATATGTCAAGTTGGATGTAATCGAGAAAGTAGTAAAGCTGATTACAGTTGTCTGCCTTACCCTGCTTTTATTCATCATCCTCATGATGGCAGTTATCTATCTGTCCTTTTCACTTGCCTTCGCACTCGAATC
>CALNBT010000067.1 GCA_937874345.1 uncultured Prevotella sp. | reverse complement strand
AATTATTACTCATCTTGGTTAATAACGGGCCACATCAAACATTATTGCGCCATGACATTAGAAGGATAAAATATGATATGTAAGAAATATATCATGTATCGTGATAGATTAAAGCATAAATAAATGCATGCAAAACTTGTTCAAGAACTTCTACTCAACACTGGAGTATCCTTGCTTCAAAAGAAGACGAAACTTATTCCTTCATTCAATAGACTCTTGATGCATTAGATCCAACTGCATCCCAGGCCTATTGGTATGTCAAATCTGGTGATGCTCACTGGGATCCCAACACCCAGTGGTGGGTTAATGGACGCATGGGACAGGGAGGTATGTGGTTGCTGAAGAAGCAATATATTCAGAACTTCAACACCACCCCCTCACCCGATCCAACAACGATTAACTTTGCTATCAACGGAACTGTCACGGATGGAAAGCCAGACAACAGCGTTATCGGCAAATACTTTTTCTTACCCGCAGCAGGGTATTATGGAACCTACCCTACCATAACACCTACTCCAGGTCCCAATAACGATCCCATAGACTTTAAGATTGGGGGTTATTATCATATAAGTACTGTCAGAGCAGATGGAAATGGATCCTTTATGTACAATCTCTATTTCACCAGTACTTCTATCCTAATGCATACTCATTCTAACTATCGACGTGGAAACGCTGCAATGCTTAGTTGGGTCGTTCAATAGCATGTGCTTCGTTCAGTAGGCAATTCATTCGTTGTCCGGCATTAGCACTGACCTACATCAGAAAACTGAAAGTTATCTCGTATCAAACCCAAAGCCTCGATTACTTCTGTAGTCGAGGCTCTTTCTTTCTGCACCATAAAGGCAAGGCTACCATATACGATTGTTGATCGGGCATCTTTTGAAGATGAGCGCAGTAACAGTATACGAACCGGCAATCAATCTACGTTGAAAGTCAGGCCATGAAGGATGTTGCAACTTCTTTCTTTCTGTTATTTTTCAAGATGTTGCCCCTACAATGTGCAAAATGGGCACTTTTGGACCTCGATATTGGCTGTATTGAGTCTCAATAGCCATGCTATTGTCTATCAATTATCATCATCATGAAAAATCAGACACTACAAGTGCAAAAACGATTATTTTGAAAGAAATGGGGATTAGATCGCCGTCCGCTCTGAATCTAACTTCAAAGTGATAGCCTCGAAAAGAGTTCTCACAAAAAGAATAGGACGATTGATGCCGGGTGTGCCATCGCTTCGTAAAGCTTGTGAGACATCCCGGCATCAAATATTATTGTAAATTTGCGACAAATCCTAATTTCCTGTTCGTTGAGCTTTTTCGTATCAAATGCGAACCGCTATTGGTATGCGCCTGATCTATTTGCTTGAACCGTCACGCCCTGCCGTTAGAAATTATGGTATTTCTTGACAAACCAGTTCTTGACCAATTGCGTGAGTACGGCGTAACATACCAGGATGGCTATCAGAAATGGAAAATAAAGCAGCGGCAGTGGTTGCATACCCAATAAAGGTGCGACCGGACTAAACGGTATGAAGATGCCAATGGCCATGATCAACGTCGTCAGGGCTACGACAGGTGCTGTGGCCCAGCTCTGGATAAACGGAATCTTGCGTGTACGAATAAGGTGCACGATTAATGTTTGCGACAGCAGACCCTCGATAAACCATCCCGATTGGAAAAGACTTTGGTGTTCGGGCGCATTCGCCTTGAAGACAAAAAACATCACGGCAAAGGTTGCATAGTCGAAAATAGAACTGATCGGTCCAAAAAATACAATAAACTTAGACAGGAACGACGGATCCCACTGATGCGGCGTACGGATATATTCTTCGTCGACCTTATCCCATGGAATGGATACCTGCGAGATGTCGTACAACAGGTTCTGCAATAGCAACTGAACCGGCAGCATGGGCAAGAATGGCAGGAAGGCACTGGCGCCGAGCATACTGAACATATTGCCGAAGTTGCTGCTCGTGGTCATTTTGATATACTTCAGGATATTTCCGAAGGTACGACGACCATAGACAACGCCTTTTCTCAATACATTCAAATCGTTTTCGAGCAAGATGATGTCGGCACTCTCTTTGGCAATATCCGTTGCGGTGTCAACCGAAACGCCGACATCGGCTTGTTTCAACGCGCCGGCATCGTTGATGCCATCGCCCAGGAATCCCACCGTATGTCCTTCGGTCTGCAACACCTTGACGACCCTTGCTTTCTGAAGGGGATTGAGCTTTGCAAAGATGCTGATGTTGTCAATTTTCTTAACAAGTTCCTCATCGGTAATCTCATCCAGTTCACTTCCACTGAGGATATGGTTGACGGGTATTCCGACGTCTTTACAGATTTTTTTCGTGACGATTTCGTTGTCGCCCGTCAGCACTTTCACATCAACGCCTAATTTGTGCAAGCGTTTGATCGCCTCTTTGGCCGAAGGCTTCGCATGATCGAGGAAGCCCATCAGACCGACAATCACCAGATTGTTTTCGTCTGCGACAGAATAGTTCAGCTCGCGCGGATCAAATTCCTTCACAGCCAACAGCAATACCCGCATGCCATCCTCATTCATCTTTTTCGATTCTCGCAGAATCAGTTCACGCGTCTTATCATCCAGCGGAATAATTTCATCGGTAAAAATCTGCAGTTTCTTATCTTCACCCGGATCGAAAGCAAACGACGAGATCGAAAGCAGTTCTTCGACAGCACCCTTGCAGATGAGCAGGTGTCTGCCATCCTTTTTTCGCAAGACAACCGACAGTCTGCGCCGACGGAAGTCGAACGGTATCTCGTCTATTTTTTCAAAGTCACGCTCTACATGAAGTTCTTCTTTCAGTTCAGCGTGAAACAGTATCGCATTGTCCAGCAAGCTTTTAACACCTGTCTGGTGAAAACTGTTGAGATATCCCCAGCTCAACACTTCATCGTCATCGATGCCATGAATGTTGACATATCTTTCGAGAACCACCTTGTCGTTGGTCAGTGTACCGGTTTTGTCGGTACACAGAATATCCATGGCACCAATATTCTGAATGGCATTCAGACGTTTGATAATCACCTTATGCTTGCTCATATTCACGGCACCTTTGGCAAGGTTAGCTGTGACGATCATCGGAAGCATTTCGGGGGTAAGGCCCACGGCAACGGCAATGGCGAACAACAAGGCATCGTACCAGTTGCCTTTCACCAACCCATTGATCAGGAAAATGAGCGGAACCATGACCACCATGAACCGAATCAGCAGTTTGCTGATCCGATTAATACCCTTATCAAAACTTGTTTCAATTCTTTTGCCGGCAACCGACTTGCTGATGGCGCCAAAATAAGTGCTTTCTCCGGTGTTGACAGCGATGACGATGGCCGATCCACTGACCACATCCGACCCCATCAAACAGATATTGGGTAATTCGAAGGGTGATAATTTCTTGACATTGGTTATCGCTTCATCGGTTTTTTCAACCGGAATAGATTCACCCGTCAGCGCCGACTGGTTGACAAACAAGTCCTTTGACTGAATGATGCGGCAGTCTGCCGGTATCATATCGCCTGCCGACAAGTGGATGATGTCGCCCGGAACGATATCTTCGAAATCGATTTCTGCACGACCGTTTTCTTGACGAATCACCGTCGCAGTTGTCGTTACAAGGTCTTTTAGCTTCTCAGCAGCCAGACTGCTTTTGTATTCCTGAACAAAACGAAGAATCACACTGATAAAGACCATGACGACAACCACAATGACCGTCTTGTAATCTCTTTCAGCCGGTGTGGCCAACCATACATCGATGATAAGCGATACGATGGCTATCAGGGCCAGAACGCCGATAAAAGGGTTGATAAAGGCAGACAACAACTGCTTGAACCAAGAAGGTGTTTCTTCTCGTTTCACTCGATTATAACCAAATTCTTCTAACTTGTCTGAGATGGTGTCTTCATCAAGTCCGTCGGGCGAACTATGAAGTTGTTCGAAAATTTCTTGCTGCCGAAACGTTGCAGCCTTTACAAGGTTCTCTGTGGGTGCTGCCAATGCAACATTTTTTCCATTGGATAACGAATTTCCAATGGCTTTTTTCAGTTCTTTTACCATGAGTTATACTTCCATAATGTAGCAATCAGGAAGTGTAACCATGATTTACGACTCCTTAACGAATGCTGATTGACGTTACATTACATGTACTCGGATAAGGATCTTCGTTCATGTTCATACTTGTTGTTTAAATTTTTTGCAAAAGTAACATTATATTCCGAAATATGATCCGTTGATGGGATATTTAATATAAAAACACACAATATGTTCAAAATGTAACTTTATTTTAATGTTATTAACCTAACGTGACAAAAATCCATCCATCAAAAGACAAAAAAGTCTTTTTACTTTTATAGGTAGCCTCTATACGGCACAAACAGATGGCAGGATAAAGATAAATAGTTGTAAACGTGAATTATATTCTCAAGAATAATTAGTACCTTTGTCCCTCGATAACAAAGATTGACATGAATAAAAAATCAAACGCATCTATTCAGATGATTGCCGACTACGAAGGAGACATCTCAAGTCTCTTCAATGTAACCATCGAAGGAGAAGTTGCGATATTGGCTACCCGCAACATGGTTATGTTTCCGGGAGTCCTCTCACCTATTCTCATCGGACGTGACAACAGCTTGAAGCTGATAGAGAAAGCGAAGAAGAATCCAGACATGATTTTCGCTATCTTTTGTCAAAAAAATGCAGAACAGGATGATCCTCATCAGAAAGATTTATACGAATATGGCGTTTATGCCCGACTAATACGTGTGTTGGAAGTTCCGACACACGGTGCTAATGTGACGGCTATCGTCCAGGCGTTGGGACGTTGTAAGCTGGAGAAGATCACAAAGCTAAGACCGTATCTGCAGGGTACAACGACTTCGGCAACAGAACAGCTGCCAACAGGCAACGATGCCGAATATCACGCTGCGGCAGACGATTATCGCAAGTTGGCCATCGAATATATAAAAGAGAGTGACGAGATTGCAGATGAAGCGCAGTTTGCCCTGTCGAATATCCAAAACGATGTCATCAGCGTCAACTACATGTGTTCCAACCTGCCGTTTACCATCGAGGACAAAATCAAAATGCTGAATGCTGACTCGATGATCGAACGAATCATTGTGTCGCTCAAAGCGCTCAACAAGGAGATGCAGCTGTTGGAACTGAAGAAGAGCATCCGCAGTAAGACTCGTGAGGACTTAGACGAACAGCAACGCGAATATTTTCTGCAACAGCAGATCAAGAATATCAAGGAAGAGCTGGGTAACGGTGAGGGTTCGCCCGAACGCCGCGACTTGGAAAGTAAGGCCAAGAACAAGAAATGGAACGACGAGATCAAGGAAACGTTCTATAAAGAACTTGACAAACTGGATATGTATAATACCCAGAGTCCCGAATACAGCGTGCAACTCAACTATCTGCAGACAATGGTCGCACTGCCTTGGGGTGAGTTCTCTGCCGACAACCTTGACCTGAAACGGGCCCAAAAGGTTCTCGACCACGATCACTATGGGATGGAGAAAGTCAAGGAACGCATTCTGGAATATATGGCTGTGCTGCAACTGCGCGGTAACCTCAAATCGCCTATCCTATGCCTCTACGGTCCTCCGGGCGTCGGGAAGACATCGTTGGGCAAGAGCATTGCCTCAGCGATGAAACGCAAGTATGTACGTATCTCTTTAGGAGGTGTACACGACGAGTCTGAGGTACGCGGTCATCGCCGTACGTATATCGGTGCCATGCCGGGTCGTATCATCAAGAGTCTACAGAAAGCCGGTTCCTCGAACCCCGTGTTCATTCTCGACGAAATAGACAAGGTAACACAGAATACCATCAACGGTGATCCGTCATCGGCATTGCTCGAAGTGCTCGACCCCGAACAGAACAGCGCTTTCCACGACAACTACCTCGATGTAGACTATGACCTGTCGCACGTGATGTTCATTGCTACGGCCAACGACCTCAATACCATCCCTCGTCCTTTGCTCGACCGTATGGAGATTATCGAGGTAAGCGGTTATATCACGGAAGAGAAGATTGAGATTGCCAAGCGCCACCTCTTACCGAAGGAATTGGAAGCTACCGGGCTGGACACGCATATACCCAAAATAAAGTTTGCCAAGGCTACCTTGGAAAACATCATCGAACAATATACCCGCGAAAGTGGTGTGCGCCAGTTGGAGAAGCAAATTGGCAAGGCACTGCGCAAGTTGGCCTTCAACCAGGCTCTTGAAGGTTCCTTACCCGATACCAATATTACCCCTGACAAACTGGAAGGTCTGCTGGGCAAGCCGCCATTCTACCGTGACATCTATCAGGGCAACGACTATGCCGGTGTGGTAACCGGACTGGCATGGACATCTGTAGGGGGTGAGATTCTGTTTATCGAGACTTCCATCAGCAAGGGAAAAGCCAGTAAGCTGACCTTGACGGGTAACTTGGGGGATGTGATGAAAGAATCGGCCATTATCGCCTTGGAATATGTCAAGGCCCATGTCGACTCATTAGGCATCGATTATCGTCTCTTCGATTATTGGAACATCCACATCCACGTACCCGAGGGGGCTACTCCAAAAGACGGTCCATCAGCCGGTATCACCATCGCAACATCTATCGCTTCGGCACTGACACAGCGAAAGGTTCGCAAGAACACGGCCATGACGGGTGAGATTACGCTGCGCGGCAAGGTGCTTCCTGTAGGGGGCATCAAGGAAAAGATTCTGGCTGCCAAGCGAGCCGGCATCACCGACATCGTGATGTGCAAGGAAAACAAGAAGGATATCGACGAGATTCCCGAGAAATATCGTCAGGGCGTTGAATTCCACTATGTGGAGAATGTCCAGGAGGTTTGGGAATTTGCACTGACCGATGAATTGGTTGAAAAGCCCATTGACTTGACGTGCAAAGAGGAACCAACACTCGGCAAGCAGTCTCCCTGTTGAGCTTAACACTGCCACCACTTCTGAAAGACAGTGATGGCAGTGATAAATGTCAACAAAACAATTATGAACGCTAGAAAGAATCACATTAAATGATTTCTGACTCCTCTACCCTTTATTGATCAGGGCAACAGGAGACTTGAATATGACTTTTGAACTACAACATACCGACCAAGCCAGTGATGCCCGAACAGGACTCATCACGACGGCACATGGCCAAATCAAGACACCGATCTTCATGCCCGTAGGCACTGTAGGATCGGTGAAAGCTGTACATTTTAGTGAACTGGAACAGCAGGTACAGGCACAGATCATCCTGGGCAATACCTATCACTTGTACCTCAGACCCGGTCTGGACATCCTTCAGAGAGCGGGCGGACTGCATCAGTTTATTGGCTGGAATCATCCCATCCTCACCGATTCGGGCGGCTTTCAGGTGTTTTCGCTCACCGGAATCCGTAAGTTGAAGGAAGAAGGATGTGAGTTCAGGTCGCACATCGATGGCTCGAAACATTTCTTTACGCCCGAAAGCGTGATGGATACCGAACGTATCATCGGTGCCGACATCATGATGGCTTTTGACGAATGTCCTCCAGGCGACTGCGATTACGACTATGCCAAGAAAAGCATGGCCATGACACACCGCTGGTTGGACCGCTGTGTTAAGCGTTTCAATGAGACACAACCGTTCTACGGGTACAACCAGAGTCTGTTTCCCATTGTGCAGGGAGCAGCCTACAAGGACCTGAGACGTGAATCGGCTCAATACATCGCAGACAAAGGTGCCGACGGTAACGCCATTGGCGGACTGGCGGTTGGCGAACCGACAGAAGTAATGTACGAGATGATTGAGGTAGTGAACGACATCCTACCGAAAGACAAACCCCGCTACCTGATGGGCGTGGGTACACCACAGAACCTGCTCGAGGGCATCGAGCGGGGCGTTGACATGTTCGACTGTGTGATGCCTACCCGCAACGGCCGCAATGCATTGCTGTTTACGTACGAGGGAACGATGAACATGCGCAACAAGAAGTGGGAAAACGACTTTACACCTATCGACCCCAACGGATGTGATACCGACAGACGCCATACCAAGGCGTACCTGCATCATCTGTTCAAGGCCCAGGAGTATCTTGCGTTGCAAATTGCTTCGATACACAACCTGTCGTTCTACCTTCAACTGGTAGGCGACGCAAGGAAACATATCGAGCAAGGTGACTTTGTGACGTGGAAGCGCAGCATCATCGACCAACTGGGCCGAAGAATCTAACACCATGAAAGACAACATCAATCCGAGAAAAGCAAGACAACAACAGGATGAAGAGTTATCATAAACTGAAACGATATCGCAAACTGTACAAGACAGGCCGATGGATGGAACGTCATTTCAAGTGGCTCACATCCTTGATGGTATGGATTGGACGAAAGTTTGGCTTCATGCGTGTACTGAATCCCTTGCGGTATATCCGTATCATGGACTGGTACATCATCAAGAAATTCATCGGTACGTATTTCTTTTCCATCCTGCTGATCATTGCGATTGCCATTGTCTTCGACTTCAACGAAAACCTGTCAAAGTTTGTCGAACACAAGGCACCTGTCAGAGCGATTATCTTTGATTATTACGCTAACTTTATTCCGTATTACAGCAATCTGTTCAGTCCACTGTTCGTCTTTATCTCGGTGATTTTCTTCACCTCGAAACTGGCGGGCAACTCTGAAATCATTGCGATGATGTCGTCGGGTGTATCGTACAAGCGTTTGCTTCGCCCTTACATGATTTCGTGTATCTTGCTGTCAACAATGGCTTTCTATCTCAATTCCTACGTCATACCGCACGGAACGGTGATACGTCAGAACTTTGAAAGTCTTTACCGAAACAGTACAAGACTGACATCATCTGACAATGTGATGCTTCAGGTTGCCAAGGGAACCATCGCCTACATCCAGCATTATGACGACAAGTCCAAGCGGGGGTATGGGTTCTCGCTTGACAAGTTTGAAGATAAAAAGCTGGTAAGCCATATGACGGCGATGGAGATCCAGTATGACACCATTTCGGACGCGAAGTATCATTGGAGCGTTACGGGATGGAAGATTAGACAGCTGAAAGGCTTGCGCGAGCACATTACCAGTGGCAGCAAACGCGACACGCTGATTCAGATGGAACCTACCGACCTGGTATACTCGAAGGGACAGCAGGAAACCTTTACGAGTCCCGAGCTTCTCGATTATATCTCGAAGCAGATCAACCGTGGATCGGGCAATGTGGTACAGTACCAGGTAGAGTACCACAAGCGCATTGCGACATCATTTGCCTCGTTTATCCTGACCATCATCGGGGCATCACTGGCATCACGCAAGCGCAAAGGCGGCATGGGATTATACTTAGGATTAGGATTGGGCCTAAGTTTTCTGTACATCATGCTGCAAACTGTATCGGCGACATTCGCCATCAACGCCAACGCACCACCTGTACTGGCAGCATGGATGCCCAACATGCTATTTGCCATCGTTGCTTATTTCCTGTATCGCAGCGCACCAAGGTAGGAAAATTGGCAAGGAGTTGTACCAGCGAACAGAAGTTTATGCCGATAAACAATCGTCTACAAGGCGAACGGCTGTCTGAAACGGACAAATGGACTTTCCCATCGCACGTAACTCCTTCACTCCCCAACAAAATTGAAACAAAACATGAAATTTGAAGAATTAGATTTAAACAACAACGTCTTAGACGCATTATATGATATGCGCTTTGATGACTGCACACCCGTGCAAGAAAAGTGTATACCAGAAATCCTGAATAAACGCGACGTCATGGGTGTTGCCCAAACAGGAACCGGCAAAACCGCTGCTTACCTACTGCCCATCCTAAGCATGATCGATAGTGGTAACTATCCCGACGAAACCATCAACTGCCTGATTATGGCACCAACCCGTGAGCTGGCACAACAGATAGACCAAGCCATGCAAGGCTTTGGCTATTATCTTCAAGGTGTTAGCAGCGTAGCTGTCTATGGAGGCAACGATGGAAACCGTTACGACCAGGAGCTGAAGAGCTTGAAACTGGGTGCAGATGTCGTGATTGCCACCCCGGGTCGCTTTATCAGTCACATCAGTTTGGGTAACGTAGACTTGAGCAAAGTAAGCTTTTTTGTTCTCGATGAGGCCGACCGCATGCTCGACATGGGCTTCTCTGACGACATCATGACCATCGCAAAGAAACTGCCCAAGACCTGTCAGACCATCATGTTCTCGGCTACCATGCCTAAAAAGATCAATGAACTGGCACAAACCCTGCTTAAGAATCCTGTTGAAATCAAGCTGGCGGTAAGCAAACCGGCCGAGAAAATCAAACAGATGGCCTATATCTGCTACGAAACGCAGAAACTGGGTATCATCAAGGATATCTTCAAGAAAGGCGACCTGAAACGTGTCATCGTATTCTGTGGTGCCAAACAGAAGGTGAAACAAGTCAGTGGGGCGCTGCAACGCATGAAGGTCAACTGTGACGAGATGCACTCCGACCTGGAACAAGCTGCCCGCGATGAGGTGATGTTCCGCTTCAAGAGCGGTCAGACCGATGTACTGGTGGCTACCGACATCCTGTCACGAGGTATCGACATCGACGACATCGCCATTGTCATCAACTATGATGTGCCACGCGATGCAGAGGATTATGTTCACCGTATCGGGCGTACGGCCCGCGCCGACCGTGACGGAGCAGCAATCACCTTGGTGGCAAAAGACGACATGCATTATTTTATGCAGATAGAGAAGTTCTTGGAAAAAGAAATCGAAAAGATTCCATTGCCCGAAGAATTGGGCGAGGCTCCCGAATATGTTGATGAAGGCAAACCTGATCGCAGACCAGCAAAGGCGAAGAATGTCAGACGCAATGACCGTGATCAGACGGCACACAAGCACAAGCCATATCGCAATGCTGAAGGACAACCCGCTCAGGCTTCTGCTGAAGGAGCTACAACAGAGGGTGGCGAACCACGCAAGCCACGCTATCAACGTCAAGGTTATCGCCCCAAAGATGGTGAACAGACTGCTGAAGCACAGGCTAAAAAGACAGGCGAACAGACCGAAAATGCAGCAAATGCAGAGAACAGAAACCGTCAGCAGCAACGTCGTCGCAATAACAGGCCGCAGGGTCCAAGACCTGCCGGCGAAGGCGAGAACCGTAAAGCCGGTGAGAACAATGGTAATCGTACAGAACAGACTCCTCGCAAGGACAATGAAAACCGTCAGCGCCGCAACAACAATCGTGGCGAACAGGCGCCTCGCAAGGACAACCCTAATAGTCAGTCAGGTGATACACGCAACGCGAACCGTGGCAACCAGTCGCAACGCAGGGACGGCACAGGTGCCCAGCCACGCGACAATCGCAACAACCGTCGCCCACGTCCAAACGACAATCGCCAGCGCAACCGCCAACAAGATGGTGCCGAACGCACGGCAACATCTACAGCCAAGGCAGCTGCACCAAAGCAGGACGGCAGCATTAAGTCAATCATTAAAAAACCGTTGAAATGGCTTAAGTGGTTTAAAAAATAACCATTTGCGTACGAAACTCCTGCCTTAACGCAGGACAGGGTTATCCTATCACCTTATAATATAGGGACTGAATGAATGTTCGGTCCCTATATTTTTTTTATATCACATCGTCAATCAAAAGTAATGTGCAACCTTTTCGCCGGCA
>CALNBT010000066.1 GCA_937874345.1 uncultured Prevotella sp. | reverse complement strand
TCGAATTGTACAGCTCAATAGTGGCATTGTTTACTATTATGCAGATGGTAGCAGATATGCATTTGCACCGACTTCCTTCAGAACGCCAGAAGATGTGGTAGCTGTGGATTTGCGTGGTTCAGGTCGTATCGGTAGAATCATTCCTAACGCAAATCAGAACACACTCTATCTCTTCGATAACAATCAGTATGTTGCCGATGGATTGGTAGCAAGCAATATCATCATGGGTGATGTGGCTCAGCGTATTAACTTGGTTGATGGGAAAGCTTATTATTCCCCCACCAATTTCACGGCTAATCATATCAGTTATACCAGGACGGTTTCTACTGGAACAGATGCACTCTCTTGGGAAACGGTTGTACTACCATTCCAAACACAGAAGATATCGTCAAATAATACAAGTCTGTCTTGGAATGATGCCACTGGCCAAAACGGTAATTTATGGTTAATGAGATTTGCTTTGACTGATGAACAGACAGAAGCCAAGTTCGGTTATACCAATGAGCAATTGGCTAACGTACCGTATTTGATTTCGGTTCCTCAGGCTCTCAAGGATAAGTCAATTGTCTTCTCTGCAGACAATGCGGTCATCAAGGCTTCTACGACTGCCAAATTGGTGGCCAGCACAGATGCTTATACCTTTATTGGTACAACAACATTGAAGAACTTGAACGATGTATATGTCTTGAATCCTATAGGTACAGAATTCGTTCCTGCTACAACTGCTACAGTAGACCCCTTCAGAGCTTACTTTACAACGAAACTCTCTGCCTCAGCAAAGGCTTTGTTCATGCCAATTGTCGACTCTCCAACCAAGATTGATTTCAGTGCCGTTGAAAAAGATAATCAGGTTGTAGATGTATATAACCTCAACGGTATTAAAGTTGCAGCTGTTAAAATGGTTAACAAACAAATTGACTTGCAGCAGTTACCAAAAGGAATCTACATTGTACAGGGCAAAAAAGTAGTCCGATAGATTATTCCTTTGAAAATGTCTCTTTGTCGAAGCCAACAGCAAACGCGCTGTTGGCTTCGTTAGAGATATGCCTATTTTGTTGAAGATTTATGCGATCATTCATTCCTAAAAGTCAGCGTGCAGATCATCATATAATCAATTTCCAATGAGGCTTTTGGCATTGTAAACAATCAATTTTCAATATTTTTATATACTTTTGCAAGTGAACAGCCAACATCTTTTTCTAAATTTGAAAGCCAAAGGAATTGCTGTAGGTTGCAACTAAATACAAATATGCACAATTCCATTAAATCTTTCCATTTATAATGAATAAGAAAACTTTCATTTATCATATTCTTTTACTAGCAGGATTATTTTCTTCTGTTACCGTTTTTGGCTCAACAATTTTCGTCAACAAAGTGAAGTATATCGGTCCGTTTGCACTGCAACGTCCGTTGATGATCGATACGCTGGACAATAACAATAAACCATTTGGTGTCAAGTCGCTGCTTGATATGCCCATGAATCTTACACAAGTTGAAAATGGTCGTGAGATTTCCACTCAGCAATTGCCTTTATCCAGTGCACCATATTCGTTGAATTTAGCCGGATTTAGAATCACTGCCAATGGTTATGCCAAAGCAAACATCAAGATAAAAGGGCTCAGCGACTATCAGCTTTTTGTGAATGGACAAAAGAATGATGGCAACCAGTTGGTGTTTACACCAGGTACTTATGATGTGGTGGTAAAGTATCTTTCAACGAAAGATAAACGCGATAGTCTTGATATTCAAATAGAAGCTCAACAATCACAAGTTCTGGCAGTCGGTGAGACTGAACGATTGTTTGGCTTGACCAACTTGACCGACAGGAAATCGGTTACTACTGTCGAGCTTTCTCCTGACGGACAATACCTGATTACGGGCTATCGGCAGGTAGAGAAAGGGGGAAAGTCAACCGATTTGTGGAAAGTCTCGGAATTGAAAACAGGAAGAGTGATTGCTTCTGTTCAACAGTCCATACATTGGATGCCACGGACATGCAAATATTATTTGACCCGTCAAGAAAATAAAGGCCGTACTTTAGTGGCTGTAGATGTAAAACAAGGTCAAGAAACAGTACTGGCTAATCAATTGCCAGAAGGCTCTTTTGTGATTTCTCCATCCGAAGATTTCCTTATTTTGATGAAACAGAACGAGGGCCCAAAAGACGATGCTGATGTACATGAGGTAATTGAACCCGATGACAGGCAGCCGGGATGGCGCGATCGGAATAGCCTGATCAAGATTGATTTTCAGACGGGGCTTGCACAGCCTTTAACGTTTGGCTATCATCAATTGTCGTTACTTGATATTTCTAATGATGGGAAGAATGTGTTGATCATGACGCAACGCAATAGACTGACAAAGCGTCCTACAACGCTTTTTTCAATCTACCGATTGAATTTATCAACGATGTTGACAGATACTTTGGTCACAGACGATGGCTTTTTGTCGAATGCTGCCTTTTCTCCCGATGGAAAAGAACTCGTAATCATGGCCTCTCCCGAAGGGCTGGGAGGTGTTGGAAAGAATGTCCCTGACGGGAAAACGCCAAATATGTATGATTATCAGTTGTTCACTATGCGCATTGCCGACCGAAAGGTTACTCCACTGACCAGGAGTTTTACTCCGAGTACTACAGACTTTTATTGGAATAAGATTGATGGAAAACTGTATTTTATGGCGATGGACCGTGATGAAGTCAACCTTTTTCGATGTGATGTGACAACGGGAAAGATCGATCGAATCGACCAACCCGAGGATCTGGTGAAGCATATGTCATTTGCAACATCTTTCCCACTCATGGCTTTTGTTGGCGAAAGTGCATCTAATGCCGATCGCGTCTATACCATTTCATTAACTTCCAAGAAGCCTAAACTCATCGAAGATACCAGTATTGAAACATTGAAGGGCATCAAGTTGGGAGCGTGTAAGGAATGGAATTTTGTGAATTCTAAAGGTGATACCATCTATGGCCGCTATTATTTACCAGCGAATTTTGATGCAAGCAGAAAATATCCGCTCATCGTAAACTACTACGGAGGTTGTACACCTACCAGTCGAAACTTTGACACCCGCTATCCACAACATGCTTATGCTTCACAGGGATATGTAGTCTATGTTATTCAGCCCAGCGGTGCTGTCGGCTTTGGTCAGGAGTTTGCATCTCGTCATGTCAACACCGCCGGTGAGGGAGTGGCTGAAGATATTATCGAGGGAACCAAAAAATTTGCGACCGATCACAGTTATGTTGACGGCAAGAAGATTGGCTGTATCGGCGCATCGTATGGAGGTTTCATGACGCAATACCTGCAAACCAAGACAGATATCTTTGCCGCAGCCATCTCGCATGCCGGTATCAGCGACCATACCAGCTATTGGGGCGAAGGGTATTGGGGCTATAGCTACAGTGAAGTGTCGATGGCCAACAACTATCCATGGAGCAGCAAGGACCTGTATGTCAATCAGAGCCCTCTTTTCAACGCAGACAAGATTCACACACCATTGCTCTTCTTGCATGGCAGTGCTGATACGAATGTTCCTATAGGAGAGAGCATTCAGATGTACACAGCACTGAAGCTGTTGGGAAGGCCAACGGCTTTCGTTGTTGTTGAAGGTCAAAATCATCATATCCTCGATTATGCAAAGAGACAGAAATGGCAAAATACCATCTTTGCCTGGTTTGCCAAGTGGCTGAAAGATGATGCTTCATGGTGGGATGCCATGTATCCTGAAAAACGGTTGTAGATTTTTGTGATATAGGTTCCTAAAGTTTCTTGCTGAGCAATGCGAGGATGTATTCTGTTTAACACCTTTGCATACTAGGAAGCTTTCTAAGCTTTCAGTTGAAAATGGTAGATCGTTTTTTCGATATACACCAAACTGGGAGGCAAAATGCATGAAATTGATATACAATATTACGCATTTTGCCTCCCAATTCCGTGCATATTGTTAAAGGTATCCAGCTTGTTTTTATGTGAGTGAATAGTCGTTGGGTAACATTATGGAAGATTTTCGATACCGTTCACAACAAGCTCTTTGTCTGGTAGATCACTTTTAATCTCTATCAACCCCTTTTCGGTTGTACCAACCACAACAGGTGTCTTTTTAAGCAGGTAGTTTCGGCCATCCATTTTCTCGACAACAAATACAAAACTGTCGTTACCCTGTTGCTGAACAGCGGTAACCGGCAAGGCCATTACCTGTTTTTGGTCTACTGTAATCGATGCCTCTACATAGCTGTCATTGATCAACGGTATACCAACAGATTTGTCAATCGTGGCAATACAATCGATGGTCTTGGTTTCAGGATTAACGGTTTTGCCGATATTGGTCAGTCTGGCATGCATCTCTTTGTTGCGTGTTCCAGTTGTTCCGAATGTTGCCTTTTGACCGGGTTTCAGCTTTCTGACGTCCGTCTCAAATACACTCAGTGTCAGTTGTAATGCATGGATGTTGACAATTTCGGCAATGTCGTTTTCCATATTCAGAAACTGACCGATGACAGCATTTACTTTTGTGATGTATCCGCTGATGGGTGCAGTTACCGGGAAAGAGGTATACATCTGTCCGTTTTCTATCTTTGTCGGGTTGAGATGTAGCACTTCGATACGCGATTTCAACGATTGATAGCTGGCAAAGGTACTTTGAAAAATGCTTTTAGCCGCGAGGTAATCTTTCTCGGCTCCAATCTTTTCATCCCACAACGATTGAGCACGTTTGAAATCAACCTTCGCCTTGGCATATGATGCAGAAGCTTCTGCGAAATTCTGCTGTAGCTGCATGAAGTCGTTTCCAGAGATGGTGGCTATCACCTGTCCGGCATTGATATAATCACCTGTCTTATGCAAGATGCTGTTCACCTTTCCGGCAATTGGGGTACTAATCTTGGCCATGCCATTTGCCGGTGCCGAGATTTGGCCTTTGCAGGCAACTTGGTTCTCGAACATCTTTGGCCCCAATATTCCTAAGGCCATCCTTCCGGCTTTGAACTGATCGGGTGTTATTTCAAGCAGACCTTTGTTTTTTGACCGGGTGTTATCTACCTTCTTGTCGCTACATGAATATCCGGTCCAGACTGCAAAGAGGATTAGTATAAATAGACTGATTTTTTTCATATTGGCTAGTACCGTTGTTTTTTAAGATTATTGTTATTCTTTTGTAAGATAATTCATTTCCAAAGCTGTCTGATTGTAAGCAGCAATTGCTTTGTAATAATCGAGCTTCAGATTCATCGAGTTTTCTATGCTCATGGCAAACTGGTAGAAGTCGATGGCACCTGCTTGATAACTCTTGGTGGCAGAACGAATAATCTCGTCGCTCAATTTCTTACCGGTAGATTGATAAAAATCGATGGCAACCCGATGTTTGGTCAATTCGTTTTGAAGTCGGTTGTATTTTGATTCCAACAACAACAAATCATTTTTTATTACCATCTCGTTGGCCATTATTTCCATCTGTAGGGCCTTGGACTTTGTTTTTTGCGTCTTGGCATATAATGGGATGCTGACGCCTACGGTAATACCATTGTATCCTTTATGATTTTGAAAGTTGTTGTATCCATAGAAATAACCCAAGGTGAAATCGGGTAGCAGTCGTTGTTTCTCAATCTTGATCGTTGAGTTCAAGTAGTTTGACCTGTTTTTCAACCACTTGATATCGGCCAAATTGCTATAGTCGGGAGTTGTAATAGATATTAAATGGATGTCTTGACTAGCAATTGTAAATGGTTCTTTCAGTTGAATGACGGACACCAACTGCTGGTAAGCACTGCTGAGATCGTATTTCAATTGGTTGAGTTCAAGGTCTATTTGCTGTTTTTTTGCCTGAGCATTCATCTGGTCCAGTTGACTGATATCTCCTAGCTTGTAACGTTTTTCGGCACTTTCGTTCAGTTTTCCATATAGACTATCAAGTTTTTGATAATATTCTAATTTGGTGTTGAGGAACAAGATGTCGTAGTAGATCGATGAAACTTGCTTGGTTAGTATCATTTTCTGCCTCAATAACTCATCCTCTGACATGGCCACTTCCCAATAGTTAGCGCGGTTTCGTTCAGCAAAAACGGTTGGAAAGGGCAATGTCTGCTCTATCCCGAAGGTATGCAATGGATATCCGTTTTCAGCCATATTGGCTTGATCGTAACCATAGTAAATCTTGGTTTTGTCCATATCAAACTTGTTTGTCGCAATGATTTGTCGCTCTTTTACTTTCATCTGATATGCCTGGTATTCTTTGTTGTTACCTAAAGCCAGTTGGATAGCACTCTCCAAACTCAGTTGCCTGGGTTGTGCAAACGCTTGTCCGGTTGGCAATATAAATAGAAGTGGGATCAGAAAGTTCTTGGATTTGAATAATCTCACGATCTTGTATTTCAATCCTTCATCATCATGGAACATCATGAAAAGCAGAGGCAGTGCTATCATGGTGAGCATGGACGACGTAACCAACCCCCCAATGACCACAGTGGCCAATGGCCTTTGTACTTCTGCTCCCGAACCTGTTGAAATAGCCATTGGCAAAAAACCCATTGCAGCAGCAGCTGCAGTTAGCATGACTGGTCGTAAGCGGTCGGTTGTACCGATTAATATCAACTTTCTCATGTCTGTCATACCTGTCTGTTTAAGATGCTTGAGGTGCTCTATCAAGACAATACCGTTCAATACCGCTATACCAAAAAGGGCAATGAAACCAACACCTGCCGAAATACTGAACGACATTCCTCTCATCCACAAGGCCAATACGCCGCCGACAATGGATAATGGTACCGCGGTGAAGATCATGATGGTATCTTTCATCGATTTGAATGCAAAGTGTAGAAAGATGAAAATCATCGCCAAGGCTATTGGAACGGCAATCATCAATCGGTTTGTCGCATTTTGTAGATTTTCGAACTGGCCACCATATTTGATGTATGTGCCAGGGTTGAGCTGCACATTCTTCTCAACTGTTTTTTGAATATCTGAAACAACCGATTTTAAGTCACGGTTTCGTACATTCACACTCACAACAACGCGGCGACGAGTGTTTTCGCGTGAGATCTTGGCAGGACCCTCGGTAAAAGTGATATCAGCAAGCTCGCTCAGTGGAACCTGTTTGCCGTTGGGTAGTGGAACCTGTAATTGTTTGATGTTGTCTATATCCGTACGACTTTCTTTTTGTAGCCGCACCACTAAATCAAAACGTTTCTCACCTTCGAATACGCTATTGGTGGATTCGCCTCCAAAAGCTGTTGATAGATAGGCATTGAGTGTTTTAGCATCTACACCATAATAGGCTATCTTCTCACGATTGTATTTGACGTTCATCTGTGGCAGTCCGGTTGTCTTTTCTAGGATGACATCTGCCGCTCCAGGTATCTTCTCGATCAAAGCTTTGATTTCTGTCGCTTTTTCGTTCAGATAATTCAGGTCTTCCCCAAACACCTTGACGGCAATGTCTGCCCGCACACCCGTAATCAATTCATTGAATCGCATCTCAATGGGTTGCGTAAATTCGTATTCAATACCTGGAATAACCGAAAGTGCTTTTTTGAAAAGATTAGCCAACTCTTCTTTAGATTTGGCAGAAACCCATTGGCTCTTGGGCTTTAGTTTGATAATCATATCGACTTCTTCCATCGACATGGGGTCGGTAGGAACCTCGGCCGCTCCAATTCTGGATACAATTTGATCGACTTCAGGGAACTTTGTCTTTAGAATCTTCTCCATCTGTGTGGTGGTTTCAACGGTTTTTGACAGCGATGTTCCCGTTTTCAGAACAGGCTGGATAACAAAGTCGCCTTCATCGAGTGTAGGAACGAACTCTCCACCCATCCTCGTCAACAGAATAACCGCAAAGATGAGTGAGCCTAATGCCAATGAAAATATGATTCGTTTGTGGTTGATAGACCATTTCATTACAGGGAGGTATGTCATGGTTGCAAACTTCATGATGCGCTTTGAGATATTCTTCTTGGAAAGTTTCTGAGGTTTCAAGTAGAGAGAGATAATGACCGGCAACCACGTCAGACACAAGATCATCGCTCCGAAGATGGCAAAGCTAAAGGCCAAGGCCATCGGCCGGAACATTTTGCCTTCAACTCCCTGCAACGATAGGATAGGGATGAATACGATGAGGATGATTAATTGACCAAAGATGGCCGAATGCATCATCCTCGATGCACCGAAGTAGGTAAGTTGATCCATTAACTGCTGCTTCTTTTCGCCTTTCTGTGCTTTTAGTTCTCTATGATGATCGATGAGGCTTACTGCGACAAATTCAACAATAATCACGGCTCCGTCAATAATAATACCGAAATCAAGCGCACCTAAACTCATCAGATTGGCATCGATTCCGAAGATGTACATCATGGAAAGGGTGAACAATAATGCCAAAGGTATCATGGAAGCGATGATCAAAGCCGAACGTAAGTTACCCAATAAAAGGAGCACCACAATGAAGACGATGATACAACCAAACAACAGATTCTCGAAAACGGTTGACGTCGTTTTGCTAATCAGTTCACCGCGTTCAAGCACTGGGTTCACGTAGACGCCCTCAGGAAGATTGGCTTGCACCTCTGCGACACGGTCCTTGATGTCTCGAATAACCTCTTTTGAGTTCGCATTCTTGAGCATCATGATTTGACCGAATACCTTTTCTCCTTCCCCATTTGCAGTGATGGCGCCAAAACGATTGGCATAGCCAAAGTGAACTTGAGCGATGTTTTTTACCAATATAGGCATGCCCCGTTCGTTTTTGACGACGATATTTTCAATATCGCTGAGAGATTTTACCTGTGCATCACCCCGAATAAAATAGCTTTGTGTATTTTTCTCTATATAACCACCACCCGAAATACTGTTGTTACTCTCCAATGCATTGAATACATCCATCAGCGTAACATTCATTTCTTGAAGCTTTTGAGGATTAATGGCAACTTCATATTGCTTGAGATAGCCTCCCCAACTGTTTACTTCGACGACTCCCTTGATGCCAGACAGCTGGCGCTTCACTATCCAGTCTTGGATCGTTCGCAGATCCATGGCTGTATATCTGTTTTTATATCCAGGCTTCACGTCAAGGGTATATTGGTAAATTTCGCCCAGTCCGGTCGTTATCGGTCCCATTTCTGGTGTTCCAAACCCCTGTGGAATATTGGCCGAAGCTGATTTTATTTTTTCAGCAATCAACTGCCTTGGTAAATAGGTCCCCATCCCTTCCTCAAAGACAATGGTCACTACCGAGAGTCCAAACTTTGAAATAGAACGAATTTCTTTGACACCTGGCAGGTTGGCCATTTCCAATTCAACGGGTGCAGTGATGAACTGTTCGATCTCTTGTGTCGACAAGTTGTTAGAAGTGGTAATCACCTGTACCTGATTGTTCGTGATATCTGGAACAGCACCCACAGGAATATTAATGATAGAATAAATGCCGAAGACTGCGATACCAAATGTAAACAGAATGGCTATCAGCTTGTATTTCAGACTAAAATGAATGATTTTCTCAAGCATGGCTGACGAGGTTACTAGGTCTTTTGGTAAATAGAATCTATACAAAAATATGGAAAAGAATTTAATTTAGTAATCTTTTTTATTTAATATTTATTAAATTTAGACAAATTCCATTTAGAATAGAGGATATAAGGTATAGCCTCTGAAAAATAAAAAATCCAAGAAGTGGAATGATACTTCTTGGATTTATCTTAAAAAGTGATAGAATAGGATTCTTACGTATAGAAAGTGCGCCAATCTTTGCGCTCATCTGCAGATTCAAACCTATTTAACCATTAAAGACTTAGTTTTGTTTATACAATCAATCTATTATTTTATACCAAATGCTGGATATTGCTTTCACGATCTCCGGGAAGCATGTCTATGACAGGAATCTCGATCATGGTATAGCAACCTGGTTGTAGGTGCATGCTGGCTCTAGCAACATTAACAAGAACTTGGCCAGTAAGTGCGGGATTATTGATGCTCATGCTGAACTCCATCCGTTGGTTAGGGGTGGTTCCGCTTACTCCTTTGCGAACCAAATTTACACCATGCCCCATGTCTCTGACGGCGTCTACTGACTCAACAGCCATAACATGCGTCTCATCATGAGAGAAATAGGGATCGGCTTTTATCTCTTTTGTTACCTGTTCCAATGTGGCACCGTCTTCCAATTCAACATAAACCATGCGTCGATGAATGCCTTCACCCAACGGAATCGTTACAGAAAGTGCATTTTTTACGCCATCTTTGCTTCTTGCACAGACGCTGTGTCCCATCGACATGCCTGGGCCGAAGTTGGTATACGAAAGACCTTTGGGAGCCAATGTTTCCATCAACGCACGTACGATAGAGTCAGATCCGGGATCCCATCCTGCACTGATGACACTCACAGCGTTATGCTGTTTGCATAAAGGCATTAGTTTTGCGCGATAGTCTAGTATTTCTGTATGAATGTCGAAACTGTCAACAGTATTGATTCCCAGTGGAATGATCTGCTTGGCGTATTCAAAACAGCTGCGAGTTGGTGTGGCCAATATGGCAACATCAACATCTTTCAGTTCTGTGATATCTTTTACAACCTTGTAATTGGTTAGTTCCAAAGGTTTGTTTTCTGCTCCTTGACGGCGAACGATGCCAGCTACCTCAAAATCGTCTGCAGCTTCCAATGCCTCTAAGGCATAGCGTCCAATATTGCCGTAACCTACTACGGCTGCTCTAATCTTTTTCATTTTCATTTATAGTTAAAGAGTTTTTTATTTAAAAGTTCTGTCAGATGTTTGAAATCTTCCTTGAAAGCAGTATGGAGATTTGTTCTCCTCTCTCTCATGGTCCATTGTCCTTTCATTGCAAAATTACATAAAAGCTTCAGATTCTGTTGCGAATACTTCTGTTTTTTTACCAAAATCAGTCTATCAATCCAAATGACTGCAACTGTATCATGTCACTTACAAATATCTCATACATAAGGAAGACCAGCCTTTATGGTTCATTCCGTTTCTTTTATAGAATAAAATAGGAAATGAAAAGTTATGCTGTTGTTTGATAGTGTTCATTTATTCGACTCAATGGGGACTAAACTTGATACACCAATTGAAGGGAAAAATGGATGCTTATATAAGAGTTGCTTAACTGTTTTTTGGAACTGCTTTAGGCAATATGCGCAGGCAGATTGCGTTACATATAATGTATATATACAAAAATAATATATGATAGAATACATTAGGGGTGAATTGACAGAATTAACTCCAGCGCAAGCTGTGGTCGAAATAGCCGGTTTGGGTTATTGTTTGAATATTTCTTTAAACACTTACAGTGCCATTCAGGGAAAGAAAGAAGTGAAATTGTATGTGCATGAGTCGTTGGTGACAGGCGGTCGTGATGACAACTATACATTCTATGGATTTGCTTCAAAGCAAGAACGGGCATTGTATAGGTTACTCATTACAGTTTCTGGGGTGGGAGCCAATACTGCACGCATGATTTTATCTACTATTTCTCCTGCCGAATTGTGTAACGTCATTGCAAATGGCGATGAGAGAATATTGAAATCCGTCAAGGGTATCGGTTTAAAAACAGCACAGCGTATTATTATTGATTTGCGTGATAAAATTGTGAGCAGCGGTATTGCTACAGAACTTCATGTTAGCAACGAACCAATCTCAGCTTTCGATCGTGCTGTTAGAGACGAAGCAGTCAGTGCATTGACCATGCTTGGCTTCTCACCGGCGCCCAGTGCCAAAGTCGTTGAGGATATTTTGAATGAAGACCCTTCATCGCCTGTCGAGGAAGTTGTGAAGTTGGCATTAAAGCAAATTAAGTAATCATTGAAATATCAGATGGCAAATGTCATCTGCAAATATGCATAATAAGGGAAGATATTTTGGATTAATGATAGCATTACTTGTCATCAGCATGGCAAGTTATGCTATTGTTGCCCCTTATTGGCAAGATAATAAAACCCCAAAAACAAATCAGCAAACCAAAAAGAAGGATACCATACAAGTAAAAGTACAACCAAACATCGATTCAGAGGAAACGATTCCGGATTCTCTATTAAACCCTCGATGGAAAATACAACGGACACTTCCTGTGACATTAGACGATTTGAATCAAGGATCTCTGGACTTGAAACGTCCCGATAATCTTAAACAGCAGGTTGTTTATAACGACACCTTAAACCGTTATGTCATTGGTTCGAAAATTGGATCGACCTGGATAAACGCGCCAC
>CALNBT010000065.1 GCA_937874345.1 uncultured Prevotella sp. | reverse complement strand
ACAAACGGCGATGCTTTAGGAAATGTTTTAGGAAGCATTATCGGATTGGACAAGCCAACAGAGGCCCAACTGTACGGAACATGGCAATATGCACAGCCAGGCGTTGCATTTACGAGCCAAAACGCGCTGGCGAAAGCTGGCGGCGAAATTGCTGCATCGCAAATCAAAGGAAAGTTGATCCCGGAATATCAAAAAGTGGGTATCAGTAGTTCAAACACAGTCATTGTGCTCAACCAAGACAAAACATTTTCTGCTAAAATAGCAGGAATGCCCCTTAGCGGAACCTACACTTACAATCCGCAAACATGCCTGTTGAGTTTAAACTCTTTGCTCCTCAAGGTGAACTGTTATGTAAAAGGCACCACAAAGGGGATGAGTTTCTTGATGGAATCTAAGAAATTGCTAACCTTATTACAAACAGCTGCTTCGATAAGCGGCAACAGCAGTTTGCAAACCATCGGCAGTCTGAGCACCAATTTCGATGGAGTGCAAATTGGATTTGATATGTCACGATAGAAGACTTAAATGAGGGTGTGTCAAAATAGTCACATCCTCTATTTATGCTTTTCTGAGACTTACCTGCTCCCTCTCCCTTATGCTGCAAGAAACTCCGTTTTTCTTCCGTGAAGTTCTCAGCATGCAAATAAAGTTTTCAAATATGTCCGATATGCCCGTCACTCCACTTTTGACGAGTCTTTTACAGGAGTCAGTCCTAAAATCCTGTTGAGAACAGATTTATTTTTTGTAGGACGATGCCAACATAGATCTAACGCCGTTTACGGGAAGAACAACAGTAACAGTTATAGCCTCTGTCCTTATTGAGACACCTTCCGGAAATAGGGCCGGGAATAATGAAAAAGCAAAATATCACCAAATAGGTAAGGTATGAATATAAAATTGTTCTCCACATTACTCGCGATGCTCGTAAGCATTTCGATGTATGCCCAAAAACCTATTGGGCAGAATACCGGTTCGACCGATACAAAAACAGTTAGCAATACATTTCTGTTTTGGGCAGACGATGATGTACACCCGCATCCACTGGCAAAAGATTTGCTGAACAAAGCGGCTAACGATGTGCTCGATGCTGCTCGGTCAGATTGTCCGACGTGTAACATCTGTCATGCAGTAGAGCGCTTGCAAAAGGCCATAGCTATAGACTCTACCTATTATTTTGCCTACGATAATCTGATCAAATATGCTTCTCAGGTCGAATGTTATCAACTTGCGCTCAGATATGCAGATCGATATATAAAGGTTCAGCCGTCTGACTCGTTGAATATTTATGGAAGAAGAGGACTGGTAAGACTGAAAATGGGACAGGAAGAGTCGGCACACAAGGACTTTAGATCTCAAATACAAGCCTTGGATCGTCTCTCGGCTAAGGATGCTACGCCTATAAGAATGGTCATCAAAGCCGTTTATATGGCGCTGGACGGAGAAAAAGATCAGGCTTTGGCTCTGCTGAACAGTCAGGCGATAGAGAATAAATGCAAGACAGCAGAAGATCAAATGCTTCTGAAGAAAACGCGAACGTATATGCGCAACGCCACCTTGAAAGACCTTATGAACTATATTTGGTAAGAGGCCGCCATCCCTGTGAGAAAACCATCCCGAAGGCTTCGGGCATGGAAAATGGTGCCTATCAACACCGGTATCTTTGCATAAGTTATCCGGCAGGTCCGGGTAAACAAAACAATAGTGCCCAAATTGCCCTTCAATAGTATTGATATTGAAGGGCAATTTGTATCTCTTTGCACGACAAAGTCAATGGGTTTGCATCCCAAGATTGTTTTTTCTGACATCTCAACAAACCGGTTGGCAGAAATAATCATCAAGCATCAAATATTTCTCGATAACGCATTATTGTTGACAAGTTGACGAAAACGGCTTCTTTTAAGCCTCAAACGTTACTGCTATGAACCGAATATTTGGATAAAGGGTAAGTCATTACGGGTGTGAGAGGAACCATTTTATTTGCAAAGACTGTAACGAGCGCCAACTTTTAACGGCCAATCCATATGATGATGCCTTGACAGTAGGACACATCTCGTGATAACAATGATTGGAGCGAAATCAATTTCGTCTCATGATGAATATAAAAGAGATCGTGTCTTTGAATGGTTACTGTGATGGCGATGATGTTACTTTCTTCTTGGGGTTTACATTAAAGCGCCACGCCAACGAGAACATCACATATCGGGGAATACTGTTATGCCAAGTCTCTGTGCGCCCTTGAGCATTCATCATATATTGCGTATTGGAGAGTTGATGTAACATATCAACCCCTTGGAGCTTGGCCAAAAGTTTCCCTTTGATAAAACTGCGGGTAAGTTGGGCATTCCATACCCAGTTGGTGGTATTCATCTCATGCTGCTGATAGCCGCGGCGGGCAAACATTGTCAGGTCAGTCGTGGCCTGGAGCTTCCACGGCAAAGAGATATGGGCATTCATACCAATATTATAATCACCGGCATGTATATTGGTAAATCCATCACGTTTGCTATGAATGAGATAATAATTACCTCCACCATGAAGCGAGAATTCGTAGTTGTCATTGGGACGATAGTTCAGTTTCAACACATCACCCATCTGCCAGTTATTCACGATACTTCGTTGACTTTCCGTATATCCTACAATCGTAGTCATATCAACATTATGGTTATAGTTTAAACTAAACTGATTATCAATAGTCCATTTCTGGGTACTATCTAAAGCCTGTATGTATCCTAGACTTGTATCTGTACTCCAATTACCATTGACACTCACTGGCTGTAGTGTGGATATACCGTTACCCTTGTCAAACTGCGTACCAAAAGCCACGGCATGATCTTGCTGATGATAACCAAACTTGACAGATAGCATTCGTTGCTGTGAACCCCTTTTAGTCATAGATAGTGTGGCGTTGTAACGATGGATATTTCTCAAGTTTGGATTTCCCAACTGTATATTCAGAGGATCGGAATCATCTCGATAATCAACCATTGTTGTCAAATCAGGAATCTCTGATTTGATACTCGCATCCAACTCCCATGAAAAATGGAAAAGACTTCCCTTTGCAAAGAGGCTCGGTTCAAAGAATAATGCATGTTTCGACACATCATGTCGTCCAAGCCGTTCATAAAATAGGTTTTTATGAACAAGCCGCAATGGGAGTTTCAATACCCAATAATTAATTTTCCAATCATTATCGCCAGTCAGTCGAAGTTGGAACTGGTGATGATTCTAGTATTCATGATAGTTATAACTGTTATTCAAATCCATCACACCAAGTAGGGCTTCACGCGTTGATGGCAATAAGTCAAAGCGTGTGCTATCGATGCCATTGAGTTTATCAAGCCGGTAGAGTAAATTTGAAGTTTTATTGTAAATATATCGATAATCATATTCTGGATTAATACTCTTTTCTAGCCAATCAATCGAATAACTCAGATTACCATTTAAATCCCAATGCTGATTACTATTATGCCGATAATTGTTCCTATAATCACGGGGAGTCAGACCGTTCATATATTGTACATCATTAAGTGAAAAGTCCATTGTATTGGTATGGTCATAATTGGCTGATATTTTCCATCTGAGATAATCTGGAGTTATCTTGTGACCTCCCTCATGCAGAAAAGCGAAAGAAAACAAATTACTTTCGTCAGAATTCATCGTAAGTAATTGATTGAGGGCAGATATTGAGTCTGAGGTCTCAAGAATAGAATTACTTTTTCCTTTATTGCTGGCATAAGAGAGATTGAGAGCATTTAAAAGATAATAACCAGAACGAAACTTTTGTATACTAAATTCGTTATAAGACTTCCAAACTGTATTTCTTGAGAGTTGCAGACTTTCTATTCTTTTATATGAGTCGCCACCTGTCAGAAATGTCTGAGAACTTGTACGAGACTGATTGTTTACATTTGTATGCGAATAAGTATTGTCCGTACTCACCCAGGAGTCTTCATCTCCTAAATATTTCAAATAAGAAAATCCAATAGATTGTGTAGCAGACAATCCATCAGGAACATCCTGCGGAGACCATTCCCCGTTAAACCGAGCACGCTGGTTGTCATTCAAATTATTTGAGTTTCCAAATAACATAACACGCTCCATATCAGTGAATTTCATACCAAAATATTTCCCCTCATAACGGTCTTTAGTACCAATTCCAGCTTCAACATTCCCCATATATCCTGTAGAATATTCTTTCTTTAAGCGTACATCCATGACATAACTTTTGTCACCCATATCTCTATCCATGATACGAGAAGCTGCCCCCGCCTTATTGTATACTTTAATCTTATTTACTGTATAGGCTGGCAGATTCTCAAGGGCCAATTTCGGATTACCTTTAAAGAAATCCTTCCCGTTGACGAGAAGACTTTGGATATATTTTCCGTTTACGAAGATTTGCCCATTCTTGTTCAGTTTGGCACCGGGTAGTTTGGAAATCAATGCTTCGAGCATACTGCCATCGGCAAGATTAAGTGCATCGGCATTATAAACAATGGTGTCACCTTGCATAACCATCTTTAACTTCGTGGCTTTAACTGTTACCTCTGGCAAGTCATGAGAGGCTTTTGCCAAACGTATTTTTTTACTAAGATAGCAGCTTCCCGGTTATTACGAAGCTCACAATCCATATATCCATCCTCATATCCCTCACATTTAGCTTTTACAATATATTTACCAACTTTGCGTATGGTAAACTGGTACATTCCTGCTAATTCACCCGCTACCTTTGGCAATGCAGTTGTTCTGGCTATAACAGTGCTGTCATTCGTCATTAAGATAACATGAATACTATCCATACCATTTCCTGTCATGTTGTCTATAACATAACCTTGAACAACATGATCATATTCCTTTGCTTCAGCATAATAGAAAGTCATAGAAAGGAATAAAATGACAATACATTTATACATTATAGATCTTTAAACCTATCGACCATTATATTTTCTAATGGTCGATAGAGATTATCCGTTTTTATTTTTGTGCACAGTACCTAGACTTATAGGTGTCCATTATAGAACCTGTGGGATCTTTACAAATACCAGTTACCAATTGCGCCGTGCCTGATCCATACATAACGCAATAAGTACATCTATTTCCTGCTACTTTATTTGCGCATGGTTCACTTCCATAAAGTCGTTCAGAGATAGGGGAATAATTAAGTTCATTTAATTGGTCTAAATTTAATGGAAATACATTTATATTCCAACCCAATAAAGATTAATAATCAATTCCGCTATCAGTATGGAGCACCCAATACAAATCATATCCTTCAGTTAGTTCGTTCTGCAATTTCTCATATTTGAGAATCACGGATTCTTCGATAAAATGTGCTAGAAATAATACCACAGTTTCATATTAAGGAACTTAAGATTATTCATGGCTATTTCTTGCAAAAATAACACATAATCTTTTTATTCCAATTTTTTTAAGGCAATTTTTTTATACATCTTCGAAAGTGGAATTGCACCATGTTTGTACACAAAAAGAAGGACCGCATTGGCTTCATCAGTATAGTAGGGACTGCATGCAGGCAACGAACAATCTCTCAAAAAAGAGTCTTGCTGCTATACCTCTTCTCACCAACAACGTTTCCATAGACGAACTCCACAAAGACTTTGTATCACAGTGGATTTCGGTCATCTACATCTCCATGGGTAATCATGAAGTTAAGTAGTTATTGTTAGTAATTCTTTATTTTTCAATACGATAAAGATTCAACAATTTCCGTTGATTACCAAATTAAATGACTATTATTATTCGTCGAACTCAAGTGAGCTTAGACAGAAAACGTACTTTGTCAACAACGAAACGCAAGTGGGTGCCTTCACCAAGAAGCTTTCCATCCTCGTGTGCAATGACTCGGAAATAGAGCTTTCTACCCTCTACCTTTATTAATGTAGCTGTAGCCGAAACCTGTTTGCCAAGCCCAGTTGGCTTAACATGTGACGAACTGATTTCGCCACCCACTGTAGACTGCCCATCTTCCAATTCATGCACCACAGCATTCATGGCTGCATTTTCCATCAGGGCCAACAAGGCTGGCGTTGCCAAAATAGGTAAGTCGCCTGACCCAATAGCCAAGGCGGTTTTTTCCGTTGTCACGTTCATTTTACTCGTAAAAGATAATCCCTCTTTCAACATTTTATTTCATCATTTATTATTAATAAAACCGTCACGATTCAGACAAGAAAGTCATCAAAGAAAGCATAAAACGGCATTTGATTTTTTTAACTTTTGCATTAGGCAAATCCTATAGAAATCCACTTCAAGCTATATTCTGGCAAAGTTATCTAAATCAGATCACGCCGTTTGTCACTTACCATGAGAATAATCATCATGAATCTTCATATCATCTGCAAAGATACATGATTACACAGAAAGGAACAACGCTAAAAAATAGATTCGTATGCCAAAAGGATTAAGTATGCACTGATAATCACATAAAAATGTTAAATATAGAGACTATATATAAATTATATGCCATTTTAGTTTGTATTTATACGGAAAATGAATAATTTTGTGGTCTAAAATGTATAAAATTTCAACCAATGAAGCAAAAAGACGATAGAATTGAGACGATCAAAATGCTCATTTCAAGCAAGGAGCTAGGGAGCCAGAAAGAAGTGTTAGACGAATTGAAGAAAGAAGGATTCGTTCTGACACAAGCGACATTAAGTCGCGATCTGAAGCAGTTGAAAGTGGCAAAAGCAGCCAGTATGAACGGTAAATATGTATATGTTCTTCCTAATGAAACAATGTACAAACGTGTTCACAAGCCACTGTCAGCTCGAGACATGATCAAGAATCCCGGTTTCTTGTCATTCAACACGTCTGGGAACATGGCCATCATCAAGACTAGACCAGGTTACGCCAGTAGTATCGCATACAACATTGACAACAGCGATATCCCTGAGATTCTTGGGACAATAGCTGGAGATGATACTATTTTTATCGTTATGAAAGAGGGAATCAATCAAACAGAACAGTTCGAAATGCTAAAAGAATGGCTTGCCAACATGTAAGCGTGAGTCAAGGCTAACAAACAAATTCTGCAAATGATTTTCTATCGGTTGAAACCAACCTCTTAGAAAATCATTTCATCTGTAATACCTCAACAAACACGCTTTTCAGGAGAGAAAGTAACCATTCTAAAACTTATACAAAAGATTAAAGACATACAGAAGACATGGATGAAATTCAGATTATAGTCGCCGACAGTTCACACGAAAAATATGTGGACATTATTCTGAAGACAATAGAAGATGCTGCGAAAGTACGTGGTACTGGTATCGCAAAACGTTCAAAAGAATATATAGCTACAAAGATGAGAGAGGCTAAAGCTGTCATCGCCCTCAGTGGCGATCGCTTTGCTGGATTTAGCTACATCGAGACTTGGGGCAACAAGCATTATGTGACTACCTCCGGACTCATTGTACATCCTGATTTTAGAGGCAAAGGAATTGCAAAAAAAATCAAGAATCTAACTTTCACTTTAGCAAGAACGCGATGGCCACACGCCAAAATATTTTCTTTGACCAGCGGGTCAGCAGTCATGAAGATGAACACACAATTGGGATATAATCCTGTCACTTTTTCAGATTTAACTGACGATGAAGCTTTTTGGCGCGGTTGCGAAGGATGTGTCAATGTGGATATTCTCAAACGCACTCATCGAAAATACTGTATCTGTACCGCCATGTTATACGATCCAGAAGATCATTTTCCGGCAAAATTGCCTAACGCCGTTCTGGAACGAATCAAGGAATTAGATAATAATTAATAGGCAAATAAACAAGAAAGGCTTGATAACCACATAAAAAGAGAAGTTATGGATAAGAAGAAGAAGAAAGTCGTAGTTGCCTTCAGTGGCGGTCTCGACACCTCCTATACCGTCATGAAACTGTCGAAAGAGGGATGGGATGTTTATGCAGCTTGTGCCAATACCGGAGGTTTCAACGAAGAACAGTTGAAGAAAAACGAAGAGAATGCCTACAAGCTTGGCGCAGTAAAATATATTACGATTGACGTAACACAGGAATATTACGAAAAATCGCTGAAATATATGATTTACGGTAATGTCTTGCGCAATAACAGTTATCCTATTTCGGTTTCATCCGAACGCATCTTTCAGGCTATCGCCATTGCCAGATATGCCAAGAGCATTGAAGCAGACGCCATCGCTCATGGATCGACCGGTGCTGGAAACGATCAAATCCGGTTTGACATGACTTTTCTCGTCATGGCTCCAGGAATCGAAATTATAACATTAACCCGTGACAAAGCGCTTTCAAGACAAGAAGAAGTGGATTATCTCAATGCCAACGGATTCGAAGCCGATTTTACAAAGCTAAAGTATAGCTATAATGTTGGAATCTGGGGAACCAGTATTTGTGGTGGCGAATTGCTCGATTCAGCCCAAGGATTGCCCGAAAGTGCATACCTCAAACATGTAACTCAAGAAAAAGAACGAATACTGAAGATCGAATTCAAGGAAGGTGAGATTACTGCTGTCGACGGAGAACCGTTCGAAGATAAGATCAAAGCCATTCAAAGAATTGAGGAAATCGGTGCGTCTTACGGTATAGGCCGAGATTGCAACGTTGGTGATACGATCATTGGAATCAAGGGAAGAGTTGGTTTTGAGGCCGCTGCTCCAAAATTAATTATTGAGGGACATCGGTTGTTAGAGAAATATACCCTCAGCAAATGGCAACAATACTGGAAAGAACAGGTAGCCAACTGGTATGGCATGTTTCTACATGAAAGTCAGTACCTGGAGCCCGTGATGAAGGATATCGAGGCCATGTTGACCTCCTCACAGCGCCATGTCAACGGAACTGTGATACTTAAATTACGTCCGCTCGGTTTCGAAACGGTGGGTGTAGACTCGGCTGATGATCTATTGAAGAGCAAACTTGGTGAATATGGCGAGATGCAACATGGTTGGACCGCCGAGGAAGCAAAAGGATTCATCAAGGTTACTTCTACTCCATTGCGCGTATTCTACGGAATTCACCCCGACGAACAACGCTAAAGCGGTCTTTGACCTGAACAAAATCATCTACATTCTGCAACTTTTACGCTTTTCAATGGGTCAAATAGATATATTACAAAAGTTAAAGAAGATGACGATGAAGAAATTAACACGATCAGACAACAAATTGATTGGAGGAGTATGCGGAGGACTGGCAGAATATTTTGATATGGACCCAACACTTTTCCGTGTTATTTATGCCGTCTTAACCGTTGCAACAGCTTTTAGCGGTATTATCCTCTACCCTATTTTGTGGTTGATTATACCCAAACAGTAGAAAATGAAAATCAGAATTGGAATTCTGGGTGGTGCAGGATATACAGCAGGCGAACTCATTCGTCTGCTGCTCAATCATCCCAATGCAGAACTCGTTTTTGTCAACAGTGAGAGTAACGCCGGCAATTTGCTGACCGACGTGCATGAAGGATTGTACGGTGACACCGATATGAGATTTACGTCAGATCTGCCTTTCAATCAGGTTGACCTATTGTATTTCTGTTTTGGCCATGGAAAGAGTGAGGCATTTCTACACGAACATTTCATTCCATCGCATATCAAGATCATTGATCTGGCACAAGACTTCCGATTGGAAGCACATGGCAACGACTACATCTATGGTTTGCCCGAACTGAACAAGGCATTGATTGAAAAAGCCAACCATGTAGCCAATCCAGGATGTTTTGCTACCTGTATCCAGTTAGCCTTGCTACCCGCTGCCAGCATGAAGCTTCTCGACGAAGACATTGCAGTGAATGGTATCACCGGTTCTACCGGAGCCGGACAGAAGCCAAGCGCCACCACTCATTTTTCGTGGCGAAACAACAACATGAGCATCTACAAAGCCTTCCATCATCAACATGTTCCTGAGATCAAACAAAGTCTCAAGCAAGCCCAGGGCTACCTCGATGCTGCAATCGATTTCATTCCTTATCGTGGTGATTTTCCCCGTGGCATTTTTGCAACCTCTGTGGTAAAGACATCGGTAAGCCTTGATGGTATCGTTAAAGGCTACAAGACTTTTTACGCAGATGCACCTTTCACTCACTATATTGATAACGCTATCGACATGAAACAGGTTGTCAACACCAACAAATGTCTGGTACATTGTGACAAGTTTGGCGATAAGTTGCTGATTACTTCTACCATAGACAACCTTTTGAAAGGAGCCGTAGGGCAAGCAGTTCAAAACATGAACATCATGTTTGGCTTGGACGAAACGGCTGGATTAAGGTTGAAAGCAGCTGCATTCTAATTACTAAACTGATGCAAACTCTCCACCATTCTCGTTCTGGAAAGAGAAAAGGATGAAGATGTATACTTGATCATCAGTAATTTATTAACATCATTCAGTACCGATTGCCATCCTGTTTGGTACTCCCCCTCACGAGAAGGGGCATGGGAAGGTTCTACTATATGAAACTATTCGACGTATACCCACTATTTGATATCAATATTGTTAAAGGAAAAGGTTGTCAGGTTTGGGACGACAAAGGGCAGGAATACCTTGACCTCTACGGTGGTCATGCCGTGATCAGCATTGGTCACAGCCATCCTCATTACCAACAGATGATTACTGACCAGCTCAGTAAGATTGGCTTTTACAGCAATTCTGTCATCAATACCCTTCAGCAAGATTTGGCAAAACGATTGGGCGCTCTCTCCGGATACGAAGATTATCAACTGTTTTTAATCAACAGTGGTGCCGAGGCAAACGAAAACTGTTTGAAACTTGCATCCTTCAAAACGGGAAAGAAAAGAGTACTTGCTGCACAAAAGGCTTTTCATGGTCGCACCTCGTTGGCTGTTGAAGCAACAGACAACCCCAAGATCACCGCTCCTATCAATGCAAACAACCATGTAACCTTCCTGCCATTAAACGATTTGTCGGCATGGGAAACTGAACTTGCCAAGGGAGATGTCTGTGCCTGTATGATAGAATGCATTCAGGGAGTAGGCGGAATTCATATGGCTACGCCCGAATTTGCACAGGGACTTCAGGCAGCCTGCAAAGCGAATGGTGCCGTTCTGGTTTGTGATGAAATTCAATGTGGCTATGGCAGAAGTGGAAAATTCTTCGCACATCAGTGGCTCGGCATTCGTCCAGACTTGATTTCGGTTGCCAAGGGCATCGGTAATGGTTTTCCAATGGGAGCAGTTTTGATCTCACCCGACTTCGTACCAGTGTACGGTCAGCTGGGAACGACTTTCGGAGGCAACCATCTGGCCTGCACAGCGGCCTTGGCCGTATTGGACGTTATTGAGAAAGAAAACCTCATTGAGAACGCTCACGTCGTTGGAGCGTATCTTATTGATCGACTGAAAGCCCTGCAAGCCACGAAAACTCACATCAAAGAGATCAGAGGACGCGGACTGATGATCGGTATCGAACTGGATATACCCTACAAAGAAGTACGGTCCAAACTCATACATAACGAACATTGCTTTACAGGAAGCGCGTCTACCAACATCATCAGGCTGTTACCGCCGTTGTGTCTGAGCAAAGAACAAGCCGACGCCTTCGTTGACAAATTAGACAAGTGTTTGGAATAGCATCTTAGAACATAGAGAATGAAGCAAAAAACCGATATAGGTAATTTCCTTTTCTGTATTGTGTTGGCAATGCTTTATGTCTCTATATTCTCTTTTTCAACCTCTCCCTTCTATTCAAACCAAAGATTAGACGATTCGAACTACTTTTTTCTGATTGGTCGTGGATGGCTGAACGGACAACTACCGTATATTGATTTCTTTGATAACAAAGGCCCGTTCATCTACCTTATCAATGCGATGGGATTTGCATTAACGGGTAACAAATACGGAATCTACGTCATTCAGATCATCACCAACAGCCTCACGTTTTACTTTTGTTTACGTATTCTTCAACAGCGTTATTCAAGGCCCATTTCGCTTGCATTGACAAGCCTGATTGCCTTGGGACTGTCCATCATGACAGAAGGGGGAAACGCTGTAGAAGAATACGTTTTACCACTTATCGTTTTATCGTTTGGTTACTTTTACAGATGGGGACATCAAACGAAATCTGATACCGTCCCCACCCCACATCCTTCTAACTGGGCTTTCGTTTATGGCATCATCTTCTCGTTATGCTTGACAACCCGATTGGCAAATGCATTGGGTTTATTTGCCGGGATTGCGGTCATTGTTTGTTATCTGATTTACAAAAGATTGTGGAAGAATTTATTCCACAATGCCATGACTTTCCTCTTAGGTTTCTGTGTGATATTGCTTCCATTCGTTTTCTATTTTGGGTATAAAGGCGCTCTCGCTGACCTTTGGGAGAATACCATTGTCGTCGGATTTTCATATCTTCACCGTAACGTAAGTCGAGATGAGCTCAACCTGCACGATGTCATCTATCGGATGCTCCCCTTTATTTATCCTTTCCTTCTACTTTGCATTTCATGGTATCTGTTGTTCAAGGAGAAGAACGGCAAATGGTGCTCGGCCATATGGATATCAGCCGCAAGCGCTCTTGTTATATGGTACACTTTAGGAGGAGGATATGTACATTATGGAATTTTGACAATTGCTTTTATCCCAATCATCTTATTAGAGCTTGATGTCATCAAAGAGCATTCGATGCGAAAAGTCGAACTTCGTTTCGGGCGGATTCTCTCCATTTTATTTCTTACCGTAACGCTTTCGGGCGGTTTCATGCGGTTATACGGAGCGACAAAAGGGCGTCCTGTCGACATGTCATTGATGGAAAAATACCAGGCCATGCTGTCGCTCATCCCATCAAATGAGAAAAATGACTTTCTGGCTTACGAGTGTGACCCTAACATATACTACTACTGTCACCTCGTTCCTGCAAACAAATACTTCCTTTCCCAGGAATTTACCTTTGAGATACTGCATGAACAGAAACAACAGATACTCAAAGATTTTGAACAACCATTGGTAAAATGGCTGCTGGTAGAACATTATCCTCGGGTTTCCATTAGAGAACTTCTGGACCGACGGTATCAACTGGTCAAAGAAACCGGCGGAACTCGATTATATCGATGCAAGCACTCCGCATCTTGATGCGGAGAGCGTAAGATGGTATGGCGCATCAACAACAACGCAAAAAAGAAAAATTAATTAGATTATTCATAGGAGATATACAGCATGAAAATTACAATTATTGGCGCAGGAGCCATGGGAGGAGCCATCGCAGAAGGGATGGCAAAAAAAGGAATGGCCA
>CALNBT010000064.1 GCA_937874345.1 uncultured Prevotella sp. | reverse complement strand
CCGGCACGATCAAGGCTGCAGATGGCACGACCGACTTGTACTATCGAATGGTAAAGCCCATCGGATTTGATCCCAACAAGAAATATCCTACCGTGGTTTACGTCTATGGAGGTCCTCATGCCCACAACGTGGATGCCCGTTGGCATTACGCATCACGCAGCTGGGAGACCTACATGGCACAGAAAGGCTACCTGTTGTTTATCCTCGATAACCGTGGTAGCGAACACCGAGGACGCGACTTTGAGCAGGCAACCTTCCGTCAATTAGGCCAGAAAGAGATGCAGGACCAGATGAAAGGGGTAGAATACCTGAAATCTTTACCATACGTTGACGCTGATCGCATGGGCGTGCATGGCTGGAGTTTCGGCGGGTTTATGACAATTTCACTCATGACCAACTATCCCGACGTGTTCAAAGTTGGTGTTGCCGGTGGCCCGGTCATCGACTGGAAATGGTACGAAGTGATGTATGGCGAACGCTATATGGACACCCCGAAGAGCAATCCTGAGGGATACGCCGAGACGTCTTTATTGTCGAAAGCCAAGAATCTGAAAGGAAAACTGCAGATTATCATCGGCTATAATGATCAAACGGTTGTGCCACAACATAGTCTTTCGTTCCTTGAAGAATGCATCAAGGCCGGCACCCAACCCGATTTCTTTGTTTATCCGGGCGAGCCTCACAACATGCGTGGACATCAGAGCGTTCACCTTCACGAACGGATTACCCAGTATTTCGAGGATTACTTAAAATAAGCACTTAGTAAAACCAATGATATTGATGAACAATTTCATTGATATCGACCGACAAACCCATTGACCTTGCACAGCAATGTCAATGGGTTTGTTTTGTTGGGCAGCCATGCTGCCAAACATACAAATACCGTTGCACATCAACAATTAAAAAGAATTATTTAACCAACGCCAACTCTTCACGAAAAAAATGCGTAACTTTGTCAATGAGAACAGTCAAGACGTAATAAGATTACGCCTTTTCAAATACAGAAAATTGACCAAACAATGAAAATATTACTCTTAGGTAGCGGCGGAAGAGAGCATGCGCTGGCATGGAAGATCGCTCAAAGCAATCGAGTTGACAAACTGTTTATCGCTCCAGGCAATGCCGGAACGAAAGATGTTGGAACCAATGTCGATCTCAAAGTCAGCGACTTTGAAGGCATCAAACACTTTGTGACCACCCAAAACATCGACATGGTGGTCGTTGGTCCTGAAGATCCATTGGTCAATGGCATCTACGACAATTTCAAAAACGATGAGCGCACCAAGCAAATTCCGGTGATCGGCCCATCCAAAGAGGGAGCCCAACTCGAAGGCAGCAAGGATTTTGCAAAGGCTTTCATGATGCGTCACAATATCCCCACAGCCAGATACCAAACCTTCACCGGCAAAACCCTTGAGGCCGGTCTTCAATTTCTAGAGACGCTGCAGGCACCTTATGTGCTGAAAGCCGACGGATTGTGTGCCGGAAAGGGTGTCTTGATTCTCCCAACGCTCGAAGAGGCGCAAAAAGAATTGAAAGAAATGCTGGGCGGCATGTTTGGAGATGCCTCGGCAAGCGTCGTCATCGAAGAGTTCTTGAGCGGCATCGAATGCTCTGTTTTCGTACTGACCGATGGCGAACATTACCAAATTCTGCCAGAAGCCAAAGACTACAAGCGTATCGGCGAAGGCGATACGGGACTCAATACCGGCGGCATGGGCAGTGTCTCACCTGTGCCTTTTGCAACAAAGGACTGGATGAAGAAGGTCGAAGACCGCATCATTCGGCCAACGGTACAAGGCCTGAAAACAGAAAACATCGATTACAAGGGATTTATTTTCTTTGGTTTAATCAATGTAAATGGCGAACCGATGGTGATTGAATACAACTGCCGCATGGGCGATCCTGAAACAGAAAGCGTGATGTTGCGCCTCAAGAGCGACCTGGTCGACCTCTTCGACGGTGTTGCCCAAGGCGATCTGGACCAGCGAAAGGTTGAATTCGATTCCCGCGCAGCAGTCTGCGTGATGCTCGTCAGCGGGGGATATCCTCAACAATACGCAAAGGGTTATCCCATCACCGGCCTCGAAAACGTGGAAGGAAGCATTGTATTCCACAGTGGTACAGCGATGAAAGATGGCCAAATCGTTACCTCGGGCGGTAGAGTCGTGGCCGTCAGCTCCTACGGTAAAGATAAATCTGAAGCCCTGCAGAAGTGTTTTGAGGAAGCAGGCAAAATCAAATTCAAGGATCAATATTTCAGACGCGACATTGGTCAGGACCTCTAATACAGGCCCAGTCGCTTGACTTCCAAGGCGAGCACATAGCATCAGCTTGAACGTTTCGCCCAGATCGAAAGCAACAAACAATGGCTTCTCGGCATATTTCAGTTTTATATGAGACACAGACGACAACATAGAATCGCTGTCAGCCGTTACACTTTACCTTTAACCTTGGCATATGCCATCGCAATTTGGTTTATTGGCGGACTCATTGGCAAACAGATGTGGTTTCAGTTTTCACTGATGCTCATTGCGACGTTGGTGGTTGCCGAACTGAATAACCGGCATGCCATCATGCGAACCTACACCCGTACAATGTCGTGCTCGTTCTTATTGATGAACATGGCCATCCTGCCGGTCTTTTATACTGTTGGGACAGGTATTACACAACTGTGTTTTGTGACTGCCCTGCTGTTTCTATTCTGGACCTATCAGGATAAGGCATCTACGTCGAGTACCTTCATTGCATTCCTGCTTCTAAGCGTGGCCAGCTTTTGGATGATTCAGTTGCTGTACTTGGTTCCCATCTTCTGGCTCATCATGAGAGTCTATCTCCTGGGCTTGAGCTGGCGAACCTTTTGGGCCTCCCTGTTGGGATTGGTAACGCCTTACTGGTTAGTAGGAGGCTATTTCGTATATACGAAAGACGTCAGCGACCTAAGTACACACTTTCTTCCCTTGTTTGCGTTTCACGACGCCTTCAATTTCCAGGCCATCAGTATTGGTAACAAGCTGGCGTTTGTCCTTTTCGTCCTGATGGGAATCATTGGTACAATCCATTTCTTGTATGACCGATCGAAAGACAAGATACGCATACGCTTGCTGTTCTATTCGTTCATCATGATGTCACTATTCATAACGGCATTGATCATTGTTCAGCCTACCCTTTTCAACCAACTGCTACCATTGCTCATCGTCGCCACCTCCCCGCTCATTGCCCACTATGTTACCTTTACAGATTCACGTATCTCGGCCATCGTCTGTCTGGTTTTGCTATTGGCGATGCTGGTGTTAACCGGTTTCCAGTTATGGGGGTACTAACGCAACTGCTGATTGAATACGGCTATTGGGGTATGTTTCTGGCTGCCCTACTGGCTGGATCAATCTTGCCTTTCGGCAGTGAACCCGTCATGATGGGCCTGATTGCGGCCGGGCTCGATCCCTGGGGGCTCATCATCTACGCCACTATTGGGAACGTGTTAGGCTCAATCCTCAACTATTACATTGGCACATTGGGAAATGTTAAATGGATAGAGAAATATCTTCACATCGACCATCAGAAGATGGAAAAGGCAACAGCCATCATGACTCGGTATGGTCCTTGGTCGGGTTTTTTGGCCTTCCTACCCGTTATTGGTGATGCCATCTCGGTGGTGCTGGGAGTTGTTCGGGCCAATATGTGGATTTCATTTTGTACTTTCACCATCGGTAAGATTGTCAGGTATCTGATTATCGCCTACAGCATGGAATTGTTCCTGTCATAACCTTCAAAATCAATTTGTCAAATGATGAAAAAATATATTGTTTTCTGTCTCATTGCGCTGAGCTTGTTTGGATGCAGTTCGTCAAAGAAGTCTGACAAACAAATCATTACCGTTTCAATAGAGCCCCTCCGTTACTTCACCGAACAGATTGTCGGCGACCATTTTTCGGTGAACACCATGGTACCAAAAGGCGGTAACCCCGAGACCTATGAGCCAACCTCCCAACAGATGATCCGATTGTCAAACAGTGTACTGTTCATCAAGGTCGGCAACATCGGATTTGAACGCACTTGGATGAAGAAACTGTCACAAAACGCGCCTAACACCATCATCATGGATTCTTCGAAAGGTATTACTCCGGCGGTCTCAAATCGCGGAAACATCGACCCGCATACATGGATGAGCACCACCAGTGCG
>CALNBT010000063.1 GCA_937874345.1 uncultured Prevotella sp. | reverse complement strand
ATGATAAAAAAGTCAAGGAGATTGAATGACAATCTCCTTGACTTTTATAGTTACAGCGGGATTTATTCCCAACAAATCGACAAAATTATCTGATGAACAGTAGCTCGCGATATTTAGGAAGTGTCCAAAGTTCGTCACTGACAATCAACTCTAGCTTATCAATCTGATAACGAATAGACTCCATTTTTGGGGCAACAATATCGTGATAGGCAATGGCCTTTTCTCTTTCTGACTGAATCTTGTTGGCTACCTTACGAGCTTGGACTAGTTCTTCAACTCCATTCTCAATAAGTTGCGTACGCTCAGCTATTTCGTGAATAACTTTCTTATTCCGAACTGTCAGGGTTTCTGCATCTTTCTTATCGAAGATATCGAACATTCGAACCACATTGTTGGCTAGCTGACTTTGATAATGAATGGCCACAGGAATAATGTGATTCATGCTGAGATCGCCCATGACACGAGCTTCAATCTGAACTTTTTTGGTGTAAGTCTCCCATTTCACTTCGTTACGTGCAATTAATTCGCTGCGAGACAACACGTTCAAACGTTCAAACATATCGACACTGTCTTCATCAAGGTAGCGGTCGAATACAACAGGACAACTACTTTCGCAATCCAATCCACGTCGCTCGGCTTCTTCTTTCCATTCGTCGCTGTAGCCGTTTCCGTCAAAGTGAATAGGCTTACACGTTTCAATATCTTCGCGAATGACTTCAATAATAGCTAAAGTCTGGTCCTCACCTTTTGCAATAAGGGCATCAACGCGTTGCTTGAAATTAGCCAATGATTCAGCCATTGCCGTGTTTAAAACGATGAGAGCAGATGCACAGTTTGCTTCAGAACCAACTGCACGGAACTCAAAACGGTTACCGGTGAACGCAAATGGACTTGTTCTATTACGGTCGGTATTGTCTATCAGCAACTCAGGAATCTCAGGGATGTCTAGCACCATACCTTGCTTACCTTTCATAGCAAACAAATCTTCTTTGTCGGCCTTCTCGATATGATCGAGCAAATCGCTGAGCTGTTTGCCCAAGAATGAGGAGATAATGGCTGGAGGTGCCTCGTTAGCACCCAAACGATGCGCATTGGTTGCGCTCATAATAGATGCCTTAAGCAGTCCATTGTGTTTATAAACGCTCATCAAGGTCTCAACCAAGAATACAACGAAACGCAGATTATCTTTTGAATTCTTTCCCGGTGCATGCAGCAAAACACCTGTATCTGTTGACAGACTCCAGTTGTTGTGCTTGCCACTTCCGTTGATACCTGCAAACGGTTTTTCGTGTAACAGCACACGGAAGCCATGACGACGCGCCACACGTCTCATCAAGGACATGAGCAACATATTGTGATCAACGGCCAAATTACACTCTTCAAAGATTGGAGCCAGTTCAAATTGGTTCGGAGCAACCTCATTATGACGAGTCTTACAAGGTATTCCAAGTTCAAGAGCCTGAATCTCAAGATCTTTCATGAAGGCTTGAACACGCTCTGGAATGATACCGAAATAATGGTCGTCCATCTGCTGGTTCTTAGCAGAATCGTGTCCCATCAGGGTACGACCTGTCAACATTAAATCGGGACGAGCATGATACAGATCTGCATCAACCAGGAAATATTCTTGTTCCCATCCTAAATTGGAGGTTACGTGCTTGACATTTGGGTCGAAATACTGACATACCTCAGTTGCAGCCACATTCACAGCATGCAACGAACGCAACAAAGGAGCTTTGTAATCGAGCGCTTCACCCGTGTAAGAAACAAAGATTGTTGGGATACACAATGTATCATCAATGATGAAAACGGGTGATGTAGGATCCCAAGCAGAATATCCTCGGGCCTCGAATGTATTGCGAATACCGCCACTGGGAAACGAAGAAGCATCAGGTTCTTGCTGTATGAGCAGTTTTCCACTGAAATCATCAATGACGTTACCTTTTTTATCGAAATCAATAAAGGCATCATGCTTCTCAGCAGTTCCTTCAGTAAGTGGTTGAAACCAGTGCGTGTAATGCGTTACCCCGTTTTCGCCAGCCCATTGTTTCATTCCTTTTGCAACAGCATCAGCAATGGAACGATCGAAATGAGCACCATTATCTATCACGTCGATAAATTGCTGAAATACGTCTTGAGGCAGATATCTCTGCATCTTTTCACGATTGAAAACATACTTGGCAAAATACTCAGAAGGCTTCTCCTCCGGAGTTTTCACATCTAACGGACATTTCTTTGATGCATCTGCAACAGCTTGAAATCTGAAATTCTCCATTGTCTATCTAGTTTGAAAAATTGAATGAATGATGTTTTCTTATAATTGATACGCCTTATGCGTATAATTTAATTTAATGCTAGAAATAAGGCTTGCTTTAAAGCATACAGCCAATTCCTTTTTATCCTTTCAGCATACTCGTAAGCCGCTGCATCGCTTCCTCACAATCGCTGCGATTACCGAAAGCTGTCAAACGGATATACCCTTCTCCACTCGGACCGAATCCTACTCCTGGTGTACAAACCACGCCTGCCCCATACAGCATTTGTTCGAAAAATGCCCAACTACCAATATTATCAGGAGTTTTTACCCAAAGATAAGGGGCGTTCTTTCCACCAAAGACCTTTAATCCTAACTGTGTTAAAGTATCGGTCATCATCTTGGCATTTGCCATATAGTAATTGATCGTTTCTCTGATTTGCTGCTTTCCTTCAGGTGTATAGATAGCTTCTGCTGCCCGTTGGCTGATGTAACTTGTACCGTTAAACTTCGTACTCTGTCGACGATCCCATACATGATTGAGTTCAACACGCTGTTTCCCATCAATGGTTTCAGCCGTAAGTTCTTTTGGAATGACAGTATAACCACATCTTATTCCTGTAAATCCAGCGGTTTTAGAAAAGCTTCTGAACTCGATGGCAACCTTCTTGGCGCCCTTTATTTCGTATATTGAATGAGGAATACTGTCTTCTTGTATGAACGATTCGTAGGCAGCATCATAAAAGATGATTGTATCATTTTTCAATGCATAATTCACCCACTTATGTAACTCATTCTTTGAAAGTACCGTTCCGGTAGGATTATTAGGGTAACACAAGTAAATAAGGTCTACACGATGGTCAGGAATTGCGGGTATGAAATTGTTTTCGGCGGTACATGGCATGTAGGTCACATTGCTCCATTTGCCGTTTTCCAACACCCCTGCACGACCACTCATCACATTCGAATCTATATAAACAGGGTAGATGGGGTCCGTAACACCGACACTATTGTCCCAGCGAACGATTTCTCCAATATTTCCGGTATCACTCTTTGCACCATCATTAATGAATACCTCGCTCGCATCAAGGTGAATTCCTCGACTTGCATAATCGTTCTTGATGATAGCCTCACGCAAAAAATCGTATCCCCGCTCTGGTCCATAACCTCGAAAAGTAGCTTTCTGAGCCATTTCTTCAACCGCTTTGTGCATGGCTTCGATAACAGCTGGGCACAAAGGCTGTGTCACGTCACCAATTCCCAAGCTAATAACCTTGATTTGAGGATGTGAAACCTTGAATGCATTGACTTTCTTTGCAATGTCTGCAAATAAATAATTATTTGAGAGTTTAAGAAAATGTTCGTTTACCAGTGCCATATTTTTTACGATTCTCTTTTGTTATAATTCTGTTATTCATTGTCAATGTCATAAACGATTTCACCTTCAAAGACAAAGGCGGCAGGTCCAGTCATAAATATATGGTTGTCTGCAGCTCTCCATTCAATGTTCAGCGTTCCTCCATCCATGACAATTTTATTTGAACGGTCCATATTCTTGGTCAATGTTGCAGCAACAGATGTAGCGCACGCACCAGTTCCACAAGCCATCGTTATTCCACTACCACGTTCCCAGACTCTTGTTCGGATACTGTGATCGTCTTTTATTTCAGCAAACTCGATATTGCATCTTTGTGGAAAAGCAGGATTATTTTCCATAATACTTCCATATTTAGCGATATCCAGATCTTTTACATCATTGACAAAGCAAACAAAATGTGGATTGCCCATAGAAACAAAAGTACCATCGAATTCTCTATCATCCGCCACAATGCGATGATGTTCTGTTGGGATGTACTGTTCTGTAACTTGAAATTTCGGCTCAAGCATATCTACTGTAACCGATTTTACAGTGTTGTCGGATGCAATATCCAAAAGAAGAGTCTTGATTCCCGAAAGTGTTTCCAGTCTAATGACAGAATGTTTGGTCAAACCTTTTTCATAAAGATATTTACCGATACATCTCGATGCATTGCCACACATGAGCGCCTCAGATCCATCAGCATTGAAAATTCGCATTTTGTAGTCAGCAATTTCCTTGTCTTTGGGCTCTCCAATCAGCACAATACCATCACTTCCGATGCCGGTATGTGGAGTACTCCACTTGATTGCTGCTTTTGAAGGGTTGGGAATATCATACAATAACGTATTGATATAAATATAGTCATTGCCTGCCCCGTGCATCTTTGTAAACTTTATCGTATGCTCCATATTGCCATCATTGCACTTTCCAAAATGCTTTTGTCGTTTATATCTTTTGCAAAAATACAACTAATTGTTTGATATTCAATAATAATACCAACAATTTTACATATTCATCTTTCTT
>CALNBT010000062.1 GCA_937874345.1 uncultured Prevotella sp. | reverse complement strand
CATTATTCTGTTGAGGCTTTGGATGATGGTGATGAGAAAGAACAACGCCATATTCAACTGATTCAGAAGTCACCATTCACCAATCTTTATATTAATGGAGAGATGGCCGGAGTTGGTGGTGTCGACAGCTGGAGCTCACATGCCGAGGCTCTTGACCAATATCGGGTACATTATGGACCGAAGATGTTGCGCTTTACCCTGCTGCCAAGATAAAAAATGACGAAATACATCATTCATAAAGGCCGTTTTACTCTGCAAAACGGCCTTTTTAAATCTATTATGTAGAATGTACATCTAATCTCTTTGTATGTTTCATGCTTCAATTTATCGAGGAAAGGGATAAGATGTTCAAGAACTTTAAACAGTTATCCTTTTCAATTTCTTTTTCGAACCATTAAGAATCCGATGCTCTGAGGTTGTAAATCATCCATTGATTAGGATACTGAAAACCATGGAACCTTTGAGATTATCATATCTGTTGGTTGCTTCTATGTGGTACAAGAATTGTCTTTTTTTTATAATGTCAAAAGCAATTTGCTTCATCCTCATTCCAGAGATGTTAGATGGATGCTTATAACGTTTATGAAAGAGCTCACCTGACTTATTTTTTGTTCGATAAATCATTGGGGGAGCTCTTTCATGATATAGGCATCTTCTATTCTATTTTTTTATATATTTTCCACCCTTGTGGATGATAATACCCTTAAAATCTTTGTCCACACGTTGTCCGCTGATAGAATAGCTATTGGAGTGGTCTTTATCCTTATCTAATGTTGAAGGTAAGCTGATTCCTGTTGTATTGTTAATGGAGATAAAATCTTTATTAGTATTGGAAACCAAGTAGGCACTGTGAATGGGAACTTTCTCTCCAAGGCTAAGACGATAAAAGCCGAATCCTTCACTTCCATCTTTAAGTGTAAAGAATGTATTATCTGAAATCTGCTCACTGTTGGCTGTTCCAATGAGGTCGTTGATTATATTTACACCGTCCGTGTAATGGACCAACGTATAACTTGTATTGGGTGTTCCTTTCAATAATACACCGGTATTTGCCGGTACCGTATTCTTGATTTCTGTTAGGCTTATGTTTGTTCCGTCATATTTTATCGCATATGCTGTAAGTCCTTCTGTGGCAGCGTAGTTGATATTGTTTGAAGAAGCATAAGCTAGATAGCCGGAAGCATCTAATTGAACTGATTCTGATTCGGTACCAAAAACGTCAAATCCATAAACCCGTATTGCATTATCACCTTCGGGGCGTGTTAAAACAAGTTTTATATAGTGTGCTTGTTGGGGAGTTATGTTGTCTATTTTAATGTTCTCGGATTTACGATTGTCTGTACTTATTATTTTTGTCCAATTGTTCTTTTCAGGCGAATCTATACTGGTATATATGTCATACTGGTCTACATTCTTGATTTGTTCTTGTGTAAGACAATCATACATGACAAATCTGTTTACATCATAAATTTGAGGTAACTGAATAATAGTCCATGGATTGTTATTGACAGTTTCGCACCATTTTGTCATTTTATCATTGTCAATTATTTTGTTGGCAGCCTCACTGTCATTCTGTTGAGCACTGTAAGAATATATACTACTACCCTTTGAAGACCAACTTACAGCAGCATCGTTAGGGATGTTTGCAAAGGTTGTTGATTTCATGTCTCCTTCTATATTTTGAGAATGATCGGGTTCAACCCACGTTTGAATACGATAGACTTGTATGGCGGAAAAGTCCGCTTTTTCAGAAAATATATAATTTGTACTTTCTCCGGCTTTTAAGGAAGGTATCTGTTCTGTAACTTTTACTCCTCCATTGATAGAGTAGGATATCGGTACATTAGTCAGGTCGGTTTGACTATTGTTCTTCAGATTAATGGAGATATCTTCTGAAGATGAATATCCGCTTTTGTCTAATAAATTGTTGATGGCGCTAATATTAACATTCTTATAGTCATCAGATGGACTGATAACCAAACGGTCTATATTAGGACAGTTATCATTGTCATTACCTAAAACAATTTTATTTTCCCCTTCGTTAAGATCAATCTGTACGGTTTTGAATGCTAATCCATCACTGCCCCATGAAAATCCGTTTCCAGGGAAAGAATAATATGTTTTGTTCACATTATTAACACTAATGTAGCAGTTACGAGTATCTTGAGTGATGAAGAATACGGTAAGATTATATTTACCGGCTTTATCTACTGTCACAGTATTGGTAAGTGTGTTGCCTTTTCCTAAGAATCCGATGAATTTACCACCGGAGCAGTTACCATTATTGTCTGTTTCTAAGGTAGAACCAGAACTGCGTATACCATCTTCTGCTTCGGCTACAATAAATTTAGGTTGTTTGATTGGGTTCTTTGAAATGCGAACAGTCATTCCACCTGTGGCTTTTACAGATAGATCTATAGATGTTGTTTTATCTACTTGCTGTTCTTTATATTGAATGTCTGAAGGACATGTTCCATCTGTATAAAATTGGGCTGTATAATTACCGTCTCCCAAAAAAGATAGTGGTAAAGATAATGTGTGGGCATCTTTACTAATAGAGCCAATGTACCAATCGTCTCCGCTTCTACGTGCTATCGTTACATATTCGTCAGGTGAGGCTTCAATACATTGTGTTTCGTCCCAAGCGGCAGGAAGAACTTTTAATAATGGTGCGACGATATTGTATACCACATTATAATGTGAATCGCTCATTGTTTGTATTCCAGATTCATAAATGGTCGCCAATGCCGTTTGATGGCTCCATGTTGTTGTGTGACGAATAACACCATCTTTGCGTGCGAATTCTGTTGGCGTATAATCCATTGGTCCAATGACATTACGGGTAAGTGCCAGCGTAACATTGTGATTGGCTGGTGTGGCGAGGTGATTGAAGAAATATTGTTCACCTCCATATACAGCTTCACTCGTAATTAAATTAGGATAAGTTCTGCGAAGGCCTGTCGGTTTGGTGCAGCCATGAAAATTAATCATCATGTGAAGGTCTGCCGCCACGCGTAATATCATTTCTTCTTTTTGCATCACGTTTTGTGCATCTCCATCAAAGAAATCTATTTTAGCCCCGGCAAATCCCAATGTTTTCCAATTATTAAGAATCTCTCTGATTTGATTTTCATCATTTTCAAAACGCCTTGAGTGTGACCATATAAACACTTTAACTCCTTTTGATTTAGCGTAGTCTGTCACATCCTTTAATGGATAAGAAGAATATGCCCATCCTTCATCTAATGTGTAGTAAGGCCATCCCATCTCATAAGCCATATTTATATAATCTTTTATGACATTGATATCATTAGTTTGACTTCCATCCTGACCTCCCCAGTCCCATGAAGAAAGTCCTGCTTTGATCCAACTCATATCACTTATATCTGTTGGCTTATTTAAATTTTCATTCAAGTTCGAGACAACTAGATCTTTTAAATTACCAATATAGACAGTCCTCCACGGAGAAGTAAAAGGAAGAGTTACAGAGGCATCACTTTGAGGCTGATAAGTAAACTTTCCTATTTCTGAAACATCACCGCTAATCATAGCAGATGCACTATATGATCCTAAAACTTCAGATTCAGTTATCAATGCCCATGCATCATCTCCTATTGATGATCTTACAAGGATGGGAGCGCACATCTTATGGTCTGGTAAGGCTGTTGTTTCTACCCATGTTCGTGCCGGATATTGTGTTGAATAGTCGGATACATACTGCTCGCCCCAACATGTTGTGAGTGTTGGTATTTGCACTTCACTTTTCTCTCCAGTTATATTTATTGTGCCATTACCGTCAATGATATACCGGAAGGCGATACCATCATTGTAGCAACGAACAACAATTTTTAACTTATATATATCTTTTGAGAAACTGAAAGTGGTTTCATTGCAAATATTTTGGTATTTGCTTGTTTTTCCTGTGGGTAAAGTGTAATTCTCATTAATTGTTTCATCATTACTCGATTCAAAAACCAGACCGTTACTAAAATCTTCATTGTCTGCATTCAGTCCCATGGAAGAGGGACCGATAAAGGGCTGACCTGTTCTTGTGACTGTATAGCTAAGGCAGCCGGCATCGTCTAATAATATGTTTACAACATTTTTTCCATCGGGAGATGTTGTCTTCCCGATGTTGTTTGCGTTTGCAGGCAAATTAAAGGTTAGCCATGCTGCAAAAAAGATCATAAACAGTTTAATGTAATAGAAATTCTTCATGTTGTTTGTTGTTAGTATTTTTGATAATATTCTACATAGGAAATATATCTGTAATAGATAATTTGTATGAGAGTGCTATGTTGTTGTATTCTAAATCGTTTCGTGTCGCATATTCTATGCATTGTGGTCCAGGATTTGGATGCTATTTCACACAGACTTTTTTATTTCCAATAATATAGATTCCTTTTGATAAATGATTTAAACTCTTCAAATCTTTGGTGTGAGAAAGGTGTTTACCATCGATTGTATAGATATCCATATCATTGCGTATGATATTAGGATTCTTTATTGATGAGACCGCATTTTTTAGGTCGTAAATGTGTTGTATGCCTTGTTCTAACTCATCATTTTGTATTGTGGAAAGCGGCTTTTCAGAGGTGTCCAATTGGTTTGCAAACGTCAAACAAGCGTTTTTGAGTTGATTACATGCTTCAGCCATACCCGAAATGGTTGTATAGTCCGATGTTTTTGTATTAATACTACCCGCATATAGTTGTATTTCACCCATGTCAAAATATGGAACTCCTCCACCACTCAATGTTTGTGCGACAGTACTATTTACTTGTAAACGTATAAACCGGTAGGGTCTATCAAAAATTATAAATGGTGACAAATAGTTAATATCTACATTTGTCGGCATATTCCAGTGGAGTCCCCCAATGTGTGTCCATCCGGCGGTAGTATCATTACTGGCCATGATGGTTATGTCAGTAGGGAAATGGCTGTTGGTAGAGAGAGGGTTGTCGATCGTCCGCTGTTTCATGGAGAAGCAGAAAGTATTAACAGTATCTCTTTTTGTATCTATTTGCAAATAATGTGGGTCTGTTAGTAGGGGTGTCTTTGTGTCGCTTTGGAAAAAAGTACTCAGTTGGTTATCAATGAGATTAGAAAAAAGTCCACTATAGACAGATCCTTGATTTGTTGATAGTTGGCAGAGTGGATCATTATCTGTGGCATTCGTTATGATAGGATCGCCAGTATTATAAGTGCATTTGTAACAATTATTTATGACGGATAATGCGGAATCAATGAGACAATAAGATTTGTGGCGTTGAATAATAGAATCTAGTTGAGGAATATGATTAACTATAGCCTGACTCCAAAACTCGGCTAACTTGATAGCTCCTGTGGAGTTGGGATGCAGATAAAACGGACCGTCTACTCCCATTTCTTCTGTATAGTAGCTTTTATTGTCCTTAAAAAAGTCGAAAGCCTCTTTTATTCCAGGATAAACAGATTTTCCATTAGCTTGGTTTTCTGATACGATTTGGTCGATAATAGGATGGTAGGATATGAGCCTGTCTAATCCGGCTTGTAAATAGGTACTACTATTATGTGTTGTTGGACTGTACCAGATAGGGTAGTTCAAGATGATTGTTGCATCAGGGAATTGAGAGAGACATGAATTGATTATGTTTTGTACGTTCTTTTTGTAATTATCGGGAGATACTGGTGCCCCTGTCGGACCTTGTTCTGCACTATCGTTCGTTCCGAGCGTCATGGAAAAAAATAAATGACCACCTTGCTTTTGTAGAGACATTGCTGCACCAAGTGCATTATTGAATAATTGACCATTGGGTTGCCAGTCAACGGTAGTCATCCCTGAAACGCCGCAATTACGAATGTGAATGGGGAGTTGTGTCTTTTTAGAAAGAATTTCGCCAGTTTTGATAGGAGGTGCTTCTGTCGATGGGGAATTTAGAGTGGCTCCATAGGTAATACTATTACCGATAAAGACAACATTGATTGCAGATTTTGCAGATGGAGATATGGGTAATCCAGGATCTACCATACCTTTAATTGCCTGAAACATCTGAAATTCCGATAGGCAGAAATAGTGACGTCCGTATGTTCCTTCTGTTTTGCCCGTTGTGGTTTGATTAACAACCATACGAATGTCTGTATATGCAGCCCCCAAATCAATGTGTGGCGATGTATAATAGGCAGGGTAAATTTCTGGTTCTGAGATCATATTATTGAGTTCTGTAATAGCTTTCCACGAATTGTCAATAGAAGGAGTATTTGTTGCTAAAATTGTAACGTCTTGTGGAGAATTATGAGCAGATGCCCAATCCATACCTATATAGGTAAACATAATATCTTGTTGAGCTTTGTTCAGATGAATCTGTAAATAGTGGTTGGCATTAGGTAGTGGACTTCCATTTGCGGTGGACCAGGATGTATGAAAATAAGTTGCTATATCACCGTCAAGAAGGTGTCCCTCACTAGAATCACACTCTTTAGAATTAGCATTACTGGATAGTTGTGCTGCATCTGTTATTAGTGGGATACTCTTGTCATATCCCCAAGTATCTACTTCTTGTGGCAAAGCGCCAATACTATTATAACTAGTAGCAATTGTATTCCTGCTGTCCAGTTTGGTCACTTGAATACTTTTAGCTGCTAATGGACTCATTGCAAACAATATTGCAAAAATTGTAGTTAATAATTTTTTAAATTTTAAGTTGTACAAATTCTTCATAGCACGCTGTTTTTGATTTAGGTTTTGCAAATGTACTTCAACTTTTAAAATTATCGGCACAATATTTCTGAAAAATATCCATATTTTCCTTGAGTTGATAATAGTAATTATTTTTACACTTGCTTAAAAGGATAGTATCATCTGTCAGTTAGCGGAGCAAAGGTATTAAAATTCTTTTGTCCCTGGTTCTATATATAAAAAAGATTGATACTATATCCACCTTAATTATCATCGGGATAGATTGAAAGATAGAAAGGTGGTAGTTACGATCCTATTTAAATATACTATATGCTCTTTCAGCAATGGAATAGGGAGCATATCTCTCACTCATGCTAGGTATTATCTTCTTCTTCTTTTTATCCAAAATATTCTGATAATCATTACTGCTATATAGTAAGCTACGATTAAAGTGTTGGATTAGGGCGTTTCAGTATTTCATTTGTTTTATCGCGACTTTCAGAGTTCTTAAAGAGCTTTCCGTTGCCGAATTGTTGGAGACATCGTAAGGCCTCATTTTCTTTGAATCAGTATTGTAACCTATAACAACTGGAAATCCTCCTTCTAACCATCAAGAATCCGATGGCTTAAGATTGTCAATCATCTGATTGATTCGGGTACTGAAAACAATGGGATCCTTAATATGATCAAATTTGTTGGTAGCTTCTCCTGTGGTAACAAGGATTGTTCCAAAGTCGAAAATACGACCGATAAAACTCTGTTTGATTTGAACACCTTCACATTTTCTAAGCATCAGCTCCAATGAGTTCCGTTCAATGATACCCTTTTTGGCAATCAACCGCTTGTTAGTCAATACATATTGCCTTCCGCCGTGAGCTTTGATACTTCCAAGGATGGAAAGAAAAACCAGTAAAGTAGATAGCGCCAACTGAATATACAAAAGCTTTCCTTCGGTGGGCACAACGAGTATCAGTATCCCCAGCACTGCCAATAAGGCCGGACGCCAGTAGATAACAGAATGAAGTTGTGGCTGATAGACAATCTGTTCTCCATCCATCAAGCTCTTTTCAATGTATCCCATTCAATTGGTTTGTTTATTATTCGGCAAAATGATACTTGAAACCTTTAATCTTGTTCCAAGCGCCACGAGTGAAATCTGGTATTGCTACAGGAGCAGATTGGTTTTCAATGGATATCTTTGTCAGTTCTCCCATACAGCACCATTCGGCCAAGTCGTAGACATCCATGTCGAGTGGCAATCCATTTCTGAGGCAATAAACGAACCGGTAATCCATGATATAATCCATACCTCCATGGCCTCCGACCTTTTTGGCTGTCTCTTCTAATTCTTTGACGAATGCAGGTGTATATGTGTTTAACAACGCTGTACGAACGCTATCAGGAACAGCACCGTGCGCATTGAGATTTTCAATGTTGATTTCCTTTTCTGAATTCAGTTGTGTAGGTCTGAATGCCAGCTCTTCGATGGGATATTTGCTGGCATAGCCTTCTGTTCCAACAATCTGGAACATGCGGTTGTAGGGTCGCGGAGTCATGACATTATGTTGAATGAGCATGGTCTTACCGTTCACGGTATGGATCATTGTTGAGGTCTGGTCTCCGTTTTGAAAATCGGTACATGGCTTTCCTGTGTTTTTTTCTACATGCTTCCTACCATTGATCGATTTTGTCTCCATGGATACAAGGTATTCCATGCGGTCTCCTCTGTGAATGTTCAATACTTGACAGTCGGGACCTATGCCATGAGTTGCATAGACATCGCCCTTATGTTTCTGATTATAGTCTAATCGCCAATTGTTCCAATACTCACTCCAGTATTCGTCTAGATTATGGATATAGGAACCTTCAACGTGCAAAACTTCGCCAAACAACCCTTGTTGGGCCATATTCAAAGTGGAAATCTCAAAGAAGTCATACACACAGTTTTCCAACATCATGCAGTGCTTCCGTGTGCGTTCGGATGTATTGATCAGGTCCCAAATCTCCTGAAGGTTCATGGCTGCAGGAACTTCTATGGCAACATGCTTTCCATGATTCATGGCATACAGGGCGATTGGTGTGTGGTGAACCCAGTCGGTTGCGATGTAAATCACATCGATATCCTTGCGTTCGCACATTTTTTTGTATGCCTCGGTACTGCCACTGTAACCAACCGCTTCATGTCTGCCGTACTTTTTCAGAATTTTTTGCGCATTCTCTACTCGGTTGGCTTCAACGTCACACAAAGCTACAATATCGGTTCCGGGGATTTGGCTCCAGCGTTCTACGGCACCGGGTCCACGCATTCCTAAACCAACAAACCCAACTCTCACGACATTCATCTTGGGTGCTGTGAGTTGTAAAACGTCTTTTTGTCCAGCAGGTCTTTTGGGAACAGCAGTCTGAATGACGTTTGATTTCTTTAAACTAGCCTTGAGTGTACTACCAGTTGTGCAACACAGCGTAAGGGTTGCAAACAATAATAGGATTCTTCTCATGAAATGAAATGATACTATATTATATTGTCTTTTGTGATTTCTTGTTTTGTACCTGTCTCTTTTTCGCCGGATCATCAGCAAGAGTGAAGTCAAGCTGTCTCTTTTCAAGATTTGCTTGCGCTACTTTGATACGAATCGCATCACCCAACTGATATTTGTGGTGACGGCGACGGCCGACAAGGCAATAGTTCTTCTCGTCAAAATCGTAATAGTCGTCATCCAAATCTCTCATGGGAACCATGCCTTCACAATGGTTTTCATCAATTTCGCAATAGATTCCATAGCTCTGGATACCACTGATGTGTGCATCAAACTCTTCACCTATGCGGTCACCCATAAACTCAACCATCTTATATTTGATCGAATCACGCTCAGCATTGGCTGCGATTTGTTCCATTTCTGAACAATGCTCACACAGTTCTTCATAGTGATCTTGGTTGGCGCTGCGTCCGCCATTGGCATAACGGGTGAGCAAACGGTGCACCATCAGGTCTGGATATCGTCGGATAGGCGAGGTGAAATGGGTGTAATAGTCAAATGCAAGCCCGAAGTGACCAATATTATGGGTGGTATATTTGGCTTTCATCATGGACCGAAGTGCAATCGTTTGAATCAATTTCTCTTCATTTTTTCCATTTACTTCATCCATCAAACGGTTCAAGCTGCGTGCAGTTTCGCCTTTTGTGCCTTCAGTTTTAATTTTATAGCCAAATTTTGAGATAAATTCTCGTAAGGTTTCCAGCTTTTGTGGATCAGGATTGTCATGCACTCGATACGGTAAAGTCTTTGCCTTTTTGCCATTTTTTACATTGCCTACACTCTCGGCAACAGTGCGGTTGGCCAACAACATGAAATCCTCAATGAGTTTGTTGGCATCTTTTGAACGTTTGAAATAACATCTGATGGGTTTTCCTTTCTCGTCAACATCAAAGTGAAGTTCTTCACTGTCAAATTTCACAGAACCGTTTTTGAATCGCTGAGCCCTCAATTTCTTTGCCAATTTGTCGAGGGTAATCAATTCAAGGGCGTTCTCACCTTTGTATCCGCCCTTTGAAGGAGCAGGGGCAGGTTTATCCGTTCCGTCAACAACACCATTGTCTTCAAGCAGCTGTTGAACCTCTTCGTATGCATATCTGCGATTGCTTTTTATAATCGTATGCACCGTTCTAGACCTTTTTACTGTCGCTTCGTCATCCATTTCAAAGATAACACTGTAACAAAGTTTCTCTTCATCTGGTCGCAAAGAGCACAAGAAGTTGCTCAATCTCTCAGGCAACATGGGGATCGTACGGTCGACCAGATAAATGGACGTTGCTCTTTGTTCTGCTTCTTTATCGATGATCGAGCCTTCTTCCACATAATGTGAAACATCCGCAATATGAACACCGACCTCCCATAGGCCGTTATCTAACTTGCGAATGGATAGCGCATCATCAAAATCCTTTGCGTCCTTGGGGTCAACGGTGCAGGTAAACACCTGTCTTAAGTCTTCTCTTTCGGCAAGGTCCTGTTCAGTTAGCTGATCGCTGATCTTCTCTGCGGCTTCCTCAACGGCTTTAGGATATTTGTATGGTAAGCCATATTGTGCCAAGATCGTGTTCATTTCCACGTTGTTATCGCCAGAAGCACCAATTACGTCTATGACTTCTCCCATGATGTTCTTGTGGTCGGCATCAGGCCATTTGGTCACTTTTACGATGACCTTGTCATTTGTCTGACCTCCATCGAGCTTGTCTTTAGGAATCAAAACATCATGAACGAATAAATTATCTTGGGTAATCAGAAAAGCAAAGCTATCTTCTACGCGCAGACGACCAACGAACTGATCTTTTGCACGCTTGATGATATCGATGACTTGTGCTTCTTTGATATGCTTTTCACGTCGTGCCATCATAGAAACCTTTACGCGATCTCCATTCAAAGCCGCCATTGAATTGCGCTCAGATACAAAGATGGGCTGGTCGCTTCCATCGGGAATGAATGAGTTCTTGCCATTTCCTTTTCTTCGGAATTCACCTTCCAACACCTGTCCTGCTTGATTCAGCCTAAACGAATTGTCGGAGACTCTTGCCAGAAAATCATCCCATGACATTTCGTCCATCACGTCAATGGCAAGCATTTTCAGTGGATGAGTGTCTAAACTCAGTGCTCGGAAAATTTCTTTATAGCTAAATGTTCTACCAGGTTGCGTTGAAAAGAATTCTTCCAGTTTCTCACTTAACACTTTCTTTGTCATGCGTTTCCCGCCTTTTTTTGCTTTTCCCATAGTTGATGTGTCTTTTTACGTATCATGCAAATTAACAAAAAAGAATTGATATTGGTCCCCATTGTTACGAATATTTTACATTAAATTTGTGTTTCAGAGATTATTCCGTATCTTTGCATTTCAATTAAATCTTTGATGAGCATACTAATTACAGGTGCATCAGGCTTCATCGGCAGTTATGTTGTTGAGGAGGCTCTTCGTAGAGATATGGAAGTGTGGGCGGCCGTAAGGCCAACCAGTTCTCGAAGATATCTCCAAGATGAGCGTATTCACATTATTGAATTAGACTTAACTTCAGAAGATCGATTGATGGAGCAGTTGGCTGATCATTCCTTTGACTATATAGTCTATGCTGCAGGTGTAACGAAATGCCTCCACGAATCAGATTTTTTTCGTGTCAATGTTGATGGCTTAAGGCACTTCGTCGAGGCACTTCTGAAGTTGCACATCCCTATCAAACGTTTCATTTACCTCAGTTCTTTAAGCGTTTTTGGTGCTGTCAGGGAAGAAGTTCCGCATGCTGATATCACCGAAGACGATGTACCTAAACCCAATACCGCATATGGTAAGAGCAAGCTTGAGGCAGAACGTTTTCTTGATTCGATTGGAAATGATTTTCCTTATGTTATCTTTCGCCCTACAGGAGTCTATGGACCACGCGAAAAAGACTATTTCATGATGGTGAAAAGTATTCAGCGGCATCTTGATTTTTCGGTGGGATTCAAGCGTCAAGATATTACGTTTGTGTATGTTGAGGATGTGGTTCAAGCCATATTTCAAGCACTTGACCATGGCATGAGTGGCAGAAAATATTTCTTGACCGATGGAGATGTGTATCAATCAGCCACATTTGCAAATTTCATTCGCAAAGCTTTGGGAAATCCGTGGTGCATTCGCATCAAAGCTCCTATCGCTATTTTGCGTATAGTAACTGCCATTGGTGAAGTCATAGGGCATATTACAGGAAAGGTTACAGCCCTGAACAATGATAAATATAACATTTTGCGGCAACGAAACTGGCGATGTGATGTTGAGCCCGCGGTGGATGAATTGGGCTATCATCCTCATTTCAATTTAGAAGAGGGCGTTAATAAAACTGTTCAATGGTATCAAGAAAACCAATGGTTGTAATAAAAAACGTTGAAGATAACGAATAACTGAAAATGAAGAACTTCATTTCTGACTTGTTTAAATTAGACAAGAAACCCAAACATGGACTATTACCCGTTGAATGGGTTGTACTTGCCTATATAGTATTCACTTCTGTACTGATATTCATCTATTATTCCAAGCTTGTGAATCCACAGGCCATGGTCAGTGGGCGTTTTCATGTGTTGGCGATATCTCTTTCCCTTTGGCTTGTTTATCGATTGCTGCCATGCCGGTTTACCTTTGTAGCCCGCATCATTGCACAGATGGCGCTGTTAGCATTCTGGTATCCAGAAACGTATGAACTGAATAGAATATTCCCCAATCTAGACCATTATTTTGCGATTTGGGAACAGACGCTCTTTGGAATGCAGCCGGCTTTGACTTTTGCCACAACGTTTTCGTCGAAGATTATTAGTGAATTGATGTCAATGGGCTATGCGGCATTTTATCCGATGATCGTTCTGACAGCCTTGTATTATTTGTTCTTTCATTCACGACAATTCCAACAATGTACCTTTGTTATCGTAGCATCGTTCTTTGCGTATTATGCCATCTATGATTTACTGCCTGTCGTGGGACCGACTTTCTACTATAAGGCTGTAGGATTGGAAAATGTTACGAAAGGATTTTTTCCAAATGTAGGTGATTATTTTAACACACATCGTGGGTGTTTGACAACTCCAGGCTTTCATGATGGATTTTTTTATCATTTGGTAGAGGATGCCAAGGCAGCCGGAGAAAGGCCCACAGCCGCGTTTCCAAGCTCCCATGTCGGTATCGCTACCATCTGCATGCTGCTTTTTTGGCATGTTCGAAACTGGAAAATGATCGGTATTCTGTTCCCGTTTTATTTCTTTTTGTGTCTGGCAACGGTTTATATCCAGGCACATTATGTCATAGATGCCATTGCCGGATTGATTACAGGTGTTCTTTTTTACAGTGTGTTTCTGTATACTTCGCGTAACTTCAAGGGATAATATCCTTTAACGTGGTATCTCCCTAACAATAGGAAAAGATTTCGTATCTTTGCACATTAAATATTCCATTCATGAAAAAATTATATATAGAGACCTATGGTTGCCAGATGAACGTGGCCGATAGCGAAGTCGTTGCTTCGGTGATGAAGATGGCAGGATATGACATTTGTGACCAAGAGGATGAGGCTGATGCTATTTTTCTCAACACTTGCAGTGTTAGAGAGAACGCAGAGAATAAAATATACAATCGTCTTGATACGCTGAATGCAGAGCGTAAAAAGGGTCGTCATCTGGTCCTTGGCGTGCTGGGCTGTATGGCTGAGCGTGTGAAAGACGATTTAATCGACAATCATTTCACGGATTTGGTTTGCGGTCCCGATTCATATCTCAATCTTCCCGACATGATAGCTCAGGCAGAAGTTGGCCAGAAGGCCATCGACATAGCGTTATCTAAGACCGAGACCTACAAGGACGTGGTACCCCAACGGGTTGCCTTGGGCAAAGTGGGCGGTTTTGTCAGCATCATGAGGGGCTGTAACAATTTCTGCCATTATTGTATTGTGCCTTATACTCGCGGCCGCGAAAGGTCGCGCGATATCGAAAGTATCTTGCGTGAGGTGATTGACTTGCGTGACAAGCACTATAAGGAAGTAACCCTGTTGGGCCAGAATGTCAATTCGTACCATTTCAACGATATCACTTTCCCCATGCTGTTGCGCAAGGTTGCCGAGGCTGTTCCCCAGATGAGGGTTCGGTTTACTACCTCGCATCCTAAAGATATGAGCGACGAAACTTTGCAGGTAATTGCCGAGGTTCCGAATGTCTGCAAGCATATCCACCTGCCGGTGCAAAGCGGTAGCGACAAGATTCTGAAATTGATGAACCGGAAATATACCGTGGAATGGTACTTGAATAGGGTAGAGGCTATCCGCAGGATTGTTCCTGATTGCGGACTTTCTACCGACATCTTCGTTGGTTACCATGACGAAACCGAAGAAGACCATCAGATGTCTCTCGATTTGATGCGTAAAGTTGGTTACGATTCTGCCTTTATGTTCAAGTATTCAGAACGTCCAGGCACCTATGCGTCAAAGAATTTGCCCGATGATGTGCCTGAAGAAGTGAAGATAGAACGCCTTAACGAGATGATACATCTGCAGACTGAGCTGAGTGCAGCATCGAATAAACGTGATGAAGGCAAAGCGTTCGACGTGTTGGTGGAAGGTTTCAGCAAGCGTAGCAGAGAACAACTTTGTGGGCGAACCGAACAAAACAAGATGGTGGTATTCGACAAAGGCAACCATCATATCGGCGAAATCGTTAAGGTTCGTATCACCGGAAGCACTTCTGCAACGTTGTTTGGCGAGGAAGTCTAACATAAGATGGTTACAGTATGGCTGTAACCATTTATGGTTTTATGCACCTGCTATGTTTAGATAGAAAACAGTTTGCATTGCCCGTTCAAGCTGTCTTTTGAGGTCTATTGACAAAGTCATGGGTTTTGTTTATCAATATGATTGACTTTGGCGTTCGATATGATTGATATTGAGTCTCGATATCATAGCCCTTCTCAAAGAATAATATTTTACATTGCCTTTACTTTATTTCTCATAGGCATCTCGAGTCATGTACGCCGAAATGGTTTTGAGGCGAACATAGGCTTCGCTCAGGTACATCAGACCCCCGTATGGGTTGCCGGTTCCCCAAGAATTTTTGGCAATGTAGTAATGTTTGCCATGCTTGTCATGCGCCAACCCTATGAGCTCCATGCAATGGTCGTCAGTGGTTTGTTTGACGTTGAACTGCTGCTGTCGAAGTTGTGGCGTAATGGCTGTTAATTGGTTTGGTAAGGTAGCCACGCCTTTTTCAAACGAAAATCCGGGCTCGCTGATGTCTCCTTCCCAACACACCGGATGTCTCTGTTGGATGGCATGTTTGATATGGTTCATCAAGGTGTCGAGCGGAAGATTGAGAAAGAGGTCTTTCAGGTGGTTGTCGGGCACCTCCAATACAAATGATTGGTTGTAGGGATGGTGCGTAAAACTGGTCAATGACAG
>CALNBT010000061.1 GCA_937874345.1 uncultured Prevotella sp. | reverse complement strand
CATCCAAATCGGAAGCGTTTGCCAGTCCTCCATTCATCAATCCCTCAACCGTCTTGCGGCCCAATGCCAAATCATTTTGTAAAAGCTTGACCTGGCGCAACTGTTCGTCAAAGAGCAAGATACTGAAAAACAACTGATCGACCTGCCTGTTGATGTCGTACATACGCACATTCAACTGGTTTTCATCAACAGTTGCCTGTGCAGCAGCCATCTTCTTTTGTACCGACGTGGCTCCTCCGTCATAAATCATTTGATTGACCTGCACGCTGGCATTGAGCAAATGATTTTTGGTGTCACCGATCAGTGCAGCTGTCTGCACGGGAAATTCTACCATCTTGGTAAAAACATTGGCGCCCATACTGACCTTGATCTGTGGCAGATAGGCCTTTGTTGCATTGTCAAGGGTATATTCTTTGCTCTGACTAACCAACTGATATTGCTTGATAACCGGATAATGCTGGCGCGCCATATCGTGTATCTGTTGCAGCGTGAGTTGCGCAAAGCCATGAAGCCCAATGACTGAAAGCAATAGGATGAAAAGTATTCGTTTCATAATTATCGTATATCATTCTATGCAAAGATACTATGAGTTTTGAGAAATATTCTTATCCTTTGAAACGAAAATATGTTCTTTTTGTACGATTATGATGGATATTTTATTTAAAATACGATTTAACGGTTATCTTTGCGTTGTATTTATCAAGATCATTGATGACAAACAACGGACCAAAATATATTTCGTTTTCCACTTTTCGAGCGTTGATTGAACGAAATACACCGCCATACGATACCCAACCGTATATTGGGCAGGGGTTCGTCATGATTAGAAACGTCCTACGGGGCATGGTGGAAACTGTTCTCGAAGGCATGCCTTTCAGATTTGACGACCTGAGATGGGGATTCGTGAACAGTGGTGAAGCAGATGTGGTGATCAACCTTCAACCCTACCATGTAAAGGTTGGAGACATGTTCTTTATTGGAACCGACAGCATTCTTGAGTTTAACGGCATGGCTGATGATTTCAATTTACAGGCTCTTGTCATAACCACCGACCTGCTGAATGGGTGGATGAATGGACACATCCCAGACTGTATGCAGGTGAAAATGACACAATTTAGAATTGAATCAAGCACCGAAGAGCAAGCGCTATTATTGAAACTGTTTGACACCCTGTGGAATGCCGTTCACCTTACAGGTGACAGAAGTAACGTTACAGGCGGGGTGGTGAATGCTTTGGTCCGGTTTTATGAGTCGTTGTTTTTAAAATATTCGCAAAATGAAGAGCATCAATTATCACGAGAGCGAATGATCTTTCAACAATTTATCAAGTTGGTCAATCAAGCCAACGGCACGCAGCGACGGCTCGGTTATTATGCCCAACAGATGCATCTCACCCAGCGATATGTCGGCACGGTGGTCAAACAGGTAAGCGATGTCACTGCTAAAGAATGGATTGACAGGTCAACGATCATGCGAATCAAAGTGTTGCTGCGACACAGTGACATGCAGATAACCCAAATCGCATCCCTGCTCAACTTTGTAAATGACAGCTTTTTCAACAAATATTTCAAGCGAATCACCGGACTCACGCCAAATGAATACCGGCAAGGAAAAGATCATCTTTAAGATCATCATAGAAAGAAATGCATGAAGGCTTTCATCAGAGACCTCGTTTTTCATGACATAAACGGTGATGTACAACCGTCTTTATAACCACATTCCCTTATTCCAAAACAGGATCAATTGAATTGGAAACAATTCGGGCCGTTTTGCATGGCAAGACTGCCCGAATCGTCTGACAAATCCATCAACATTGATTCATAAAATGACCGATATTGTTTACGGAAAGATAAGTTGTTGGGTATCAGTGTATTCATCCCAACGTATCATTCAATGAAAATAAGAATGCAGCAAATGATTTATTCCTTTTTTTGATTGAGGTAATGTAACGCTGCTCCAATAGCAGTACAGAACTCACTGTACTTTGGAATGATGAAATGCACGTTATAAAGTTCTTGCATTCCTTCAAAGACCTCTTTACACTGAGGCAAAAGCGTTAGGTTGCCTATCATGACAAAGTGGTTGATACCCGTTCCTAAAGAAGATAATATCACACTACTTCCGATGGTCTGTAACACCATGGTAATGATTCCCAACGAGATATCTTCGCGCGAGGCATTACTCTTGGCATTGCCAAAGAGGGAGGCAGTAGCCGTAATAGGCAAATTGGGTAGTGGCTTAGGACTGATATCCCCTATTCGTACATTGATATTTGAAAGGTCACCATCTAATGCAAGATCGGAAATCTGTTTAAAATCATCTGTCTTCAGCATGATTCGAGCCAAACCAATGAGGGTTCCGCCGCCCAAGCCAATACCACCAATATGATGGATGTCATCACCTTGACATTTAATCAGACTCGTTCCGGTGCCCATGCTCACGACGATCATGTTTTCGAGCTCTGTCTCAAAACGGGCACCCAAGCCATTGGCAATAAACTCTTCAGCTTTGCCGGTAGGCAAACCATAAATAGGCTCATCGATATAGGCTGCTCCGACACCGGTAAGCATCACTTGCTCTACCTCATTCAACTGAATATGGTTAGTAAACAAGTATTTGCCAAAAGCACCATAAAGTGACGTTACAGGGTCTGTAGCCTTGATACGAATGGGAGCCACCACGGTTCCATCATCTTTGATACCCACAATTTTCGTTGTACTGATACCGACATCTATTCCTATTACGATTGCCATACTAATCGATTTTTGTGCAAATATACAACTTTAAAGATTAATTTTTGTACATTTGAAGCAAATATAACTTGATGATGATGGAGAAAAAACGAACCAAAGTGGTAGCGGCTGTCGTAAAAGACGGCGACAAGTATCTATGCATGCAGCGCACCAGATCACACTATCCCTATATCTCTGAACATTGGGAATTCCCAGGCGGTAAAGTTGAAGAGGGTGAATCTGACTATGACACACTCATTCGGGAAATCAAAGAAGAGATGGATTGGGATATTTTCGTCGGGAAAAGACTGGGAAATGTTGAATACGATTATCCCGATTTTGGCATTTCACTCACCGCATACCAATGCAAAGGTGGTGATGACGAATTCAAGATGCTGGAGCATCTTGACTATAAATGGTTGACAAAAGACAAATTGAAAGACTTGAACTGGACCGAGGCCGATCGGAAATTGATAGAGACTTTGATCTGATGAACTTCTTCAAGCGCTGGTGACAGATGTTCCTAATATTGTTTTCTTGTCAAAAAGCTGTCTAGTTTCCTAAAGCTTCGTTCTGAAAACAACGTCAAGGATTGATTTCGATATGACTCTTTTTCGTATTTGAAATATGATGTCAGAGAGAATTACCTTATCTATATACTATATATTGTCCACCATCCGACTGGCAATACTTCTTCAGTAAATCTTGAATGTACGCTGCATTGGCGCGTACTTGTTCCTCATTGCCATCATAACCATTGATAAGCACCTGTAAATGATTGGTATTCAATGTAATTTTGGTGCGTTCGTTATCAGATGTAGGGGTACCTACACCCCCCTTATCGTCACGATAAACCGGCAAACCGGCAATGTTAAGCATGCCACGACCGATACCTTCGTATGGCTCATCTTCCCGACCGATGCCCAAAGTCAACGTATCACCTGTGAATTTATCAGCATCAAAGCCACCAATGCTATACCCAAATTTCATGCTTGCCAAGTTAATCAAATCAACAAGCGTATCAATCTGATATAAATCCTTTCCCTGCAATACCCGGCGAACCAAAGCTTCTGAGGCTGGACGATAGCGAGAAGGATCTTTTCCAAACGCCCTATATACTCTTCGCGTGGCATGGATACCACTCATATCCTTCAACAAGTCGGGTGTGAGATGTGCCTTATACTCAGCGCAGATTGACTTGATTTCTTGCCACAATCCTTCACTGAAGGATGTATTCAAGACAGCTGCCTCAACACTTGCACCAACAAACTCAGGACATATCCTAAGAATCTCTGGAGAAACAATTACTTTCATAAAGACAAAAGTATAAAATTATCAGGAATTGGAAAATGATAGCCATTCTTTTTTGTATCTTTGTACCAAAGGTATACAACGGTGACACAAGATATTCTACTACAGATGCAGGAATTGGTTGAGCAACTCAACCATGCCTCCGAGCAGTATTATGCCGGTCGAGATGAAGTTATGACCGACTTTGAATGGGATGCTAAGTTTGACGAGTTGAAACAGTTGGAACAGGAAAGTGGCACAGTATTGCCCAATAGTCCGACGATGAATGTTTCAAGTAGCCAGGAGAATGGGATGAAAGAGTCTCACGAGTATCCTGCTCTATCACTTGCCAAAACCAAAAACCCAGAAGAATTGGTTAAATGGGCCGAGCAGCGCCCCATTTGGTTATCTTGGAAGTTGGACGGTTTAACCCTTGTTGTAACCTACGACCTAGGGCATCTTACTAAGATTGTCACTCGTGGAAACGGCCATGTCGGCACGAACATCACTCATTTGGCAGCGGCCATCCAAGGCATTCCTGCGACCATCCCTGACTTAGGTCACACCGTCATTCGTGGAGAGGCAGTCATCTCTTATGCCGACTTTGAACAATTCAACCTCGAAGCCGAGGAAGCTTTTGCCAATCCGCGTAATCTGGCATCGGGATCTCTTACCTTGAAAGATGTTGAAGAGGTGAAACGCAGACGTATCCAATGGATCCCTTTCAGTCTTGTCTATACAGAAAACGACATCAATTCGTGGGGAGAACGCATGGACTGGATGAAACGGCAGGGATTAAATGTGGTTGATCACGAATTAGTTTCCGATCCATCGTTAGACAAGGTAACAGAGGTGATTAATCGATGGACTGAAAAGGTAGTCAGCAAGTCCAATGCTTTTCCTGTCGACGGACTGGTCATCGCGTACGATGACACCTCATTCGCAGCGACAGGATCAGTAACAGGGCATCATGCTACCAGAAGTGGGTTGGCGTTCAAATGGCAGGATGAAGAAGCAACCACCGAGCTAGAATATATCGAATGGTCATGTGCGACATCAACGATTTCACCGGTTGCCGTTTTCAAAGCAGTAGAATTGGAAGGCACGACGGTCAGACGTGCATCATTATGCAACATCAGTGAATGTGAACGTTTGGGTATTGGTGGACCGGGAACAATGATTTCGGTCATCAAAGCCAATAAAATTATACCGAAGGTTGTACAGGTAATCAGAACAGAAGGACCATTTGAGATTCCAACACATTGTCCTGTGTGCCACCATGACACGATTGTTGAAACGAGTGAAGGCAGTGGAACGAAAACACTTCATTGTACTAACGAAGCTTGTCCGGCCAAACAACTGAAGAAATTCGAACGTTTTGTATCGAAAGGAGGCATCAACATTGATGGTATTTCCGAGCAAACGATCGCCAAATTCATCAATCTTGGATGGATAAAGACCTATGCCGACATCTATCATCTGGCAGAATACGCAAACAAAATGGCTACACTCGAAGGGTTTGGCGAAAGGTCTGTAAGCAACATTTTACGCTCTATCGAAAAGTCAAGAGAGGTAGAAGCTCGTCACTTTCTATTTGCTTTGTCTATTCCTCTTTGCGGAATCGATGTCTGCACGCGGCTTTTAGGTGCATATGCTTTAGAAGATTTGATTCGGATTGCCAGTGAGACTCAACAACCGGACGTGTTTGCAGACATCCCAAACTTGGGACCAGAGAAATCTGCTTCATTTGTGAGATGGTTCCAAATCACAGAAAACCGCACAACCGTAGCAGATTTAATGGCCGAGTTGACCATTCATCAAGACGCCATTCAGCCAACTGGTTCATTGTGTAAAGATTTAACTTTCGTCATCACAGGAGATATGCTTCATTTCAAAAATCGTGCAGAACTGAAGACATACATCGAAAGCCAAGGGGGAAAGGTAACTGGAAGTGTGAGTAAATCAACAGATTTTCTGATCAATAACGATACGACATCCACTTCCGGGAAAAACAAAAAAGCAAAAGAATTGGGTATCAAGACTATCTCGGAAGATCAGTTTATCGATCAATTCACAATACCAAACGAATCATTCACAATTTGATGTCAGAAAGAGATCAAATTGTGAATGAAATGATAGATCAACTACTAAAAAGTCCACTTGGCAGCAAGCGAAGGAATCGTATAGAACTTATTGTGCTGCCCCTTGTTGTTCCATATAAAGTTATTGCTGAATTCTACCTCAGAACCCAGACTCAAGTTAACGTCTTTCATTCCTTTCATCTGATTGAGATTTACCCAAAATTGAGGTTGCGACAACAGGATGAGATGGCCTTTAACAGTAGGATCGTACCATAAATCGCAAAAACCACTGAAGGTACAGAGATTATCTGCAAAGTTGATTCCCCAGACTTCGGTTATTTGGAAACCGTTAAACCCAGATAAACCCCAATGTTTGTTCTTAAAATAGTACTTGTACATTGCCTGGAAAGAAAACGTTTTGGAGAAGTTTGGGTTATGCCAATTCCACGCACCTCCTAACAAAACGGCATGCTGAAAGCGAGTAGCATCCCATGTTTCTCTGTCAGAGGTAAGACCGCCATTGTACTCAATGTGAGCAGCCCATTGCTTGTTAGCCGTGAGATTAAACTCTCTTGCAAACTCCATATAAGCGCCTGCAACACCATCGCTCTGATAATTGATATCCATAAAGGTAAAGGTACTACCCCATTTGTCTGGCTTGAACATCTCAAAAGTTGTGGTTACAGAAGAACGATTGGGAATGTCGTTGTACAGACTGTGTCCTAAATCGTAAAGAAACTGAACATCTTGTGCAGTAGCAGTCAGACTCAATATAGCCAAAAGCATCGTGATGATTTTTGTCTTCATATTCATTTAATTAGAGCTGTGTAAATTATATTGCGGTACAAAGGTACAAAAAGAAGAAGATTTATTTACAATCTTTTTTCACAAATAATGAGATTTATTAATAATCCAAACAAAACATCCAGCCATTTTACAAAATTTAATTTAGCATATGAATATCTTTCCATCATTAATTCGTACTTTTGTATACTATGAGAATTGACATCATCACTGTTTTACCCGAAATGTTGGAAGGATTCTTTAACGAATCGATATTATCCAGAGCACAGAAAAAGGGACTTGCCGAAATACATCTTCATCAGTTACGCGACTACACTACTGATAAATGGCGGCGTGTTGACGACTATCCATACGGTGGGTTTGCCGGCATGGTGATGCAATGCGAGCCGATAGACCGTTGTATTACAGCCTTGAAAAGTGAACGAGAATACGATGAAGTGATCTTTACATCACCCGACGGCGAACAATTTACGCAACATGTAGCAAACGATCTGTCGTTGAAAGGCAATTTGATTATTCTCTGCGGACACTACAAAGGCATTGACCAACGTGTGCGCGAGCACCTCATCACCCGCGAAATCAGCATCGGTGACTACGTTCTCACTGGAGGAGAACTGGCGGCAGCAGTGATGGCTGATGCCATTGTTCGACTGGTTCCCGGCGTTATCAGTGATGAACAAAGTGCCTTGAGCGATTGTTTCCAAGACGACATGCTCTCAGCACCCATCTATACCCGCCCGGCCGATTACAAAGGCTGGAAAGTCCCCGACATTCTGCTCAGCGGTAACGAGGCAAAGATAAAGGATTGGGAGATTGAACAGTCCATGGAAAGAACCAAAAGATTACGTCCTGACTTACTTTCAGGCAAAAAAGATTAAGCGGGATTTTTCTTGCTACAGCGTAACTATAAATAATTTCTTTTTATAATATCATCGGCTGTTTAGCAATTTACAGCCATATTATTAACCTAATATAACTATACTATGATTGTAACTTCTGTAAAACCTCAGCCTTCCTTCTTGGAAGCAACAAAAGAAGGCTTTCGCCGTTTATTCGATTTTAAAGGACGTACACGCCGTTCTGCTTATTGGTGGTTTGTGCTTGCTTTTGTTATTATTTATGTTATCATGGATAAGCTCCTCAATGCATTCTTTCCACCTTTGGTTGCCGGTATCCTCAGTCTGTTTGTTATTTATTGCATGGTAGCCATCAACGTACGCCGGTTGCAAGATCGTGGTGTCAGCAAATGGTGGGCATATCTCAATTATCTGCTCACGGTGGTGTTTACCCTGTATTCGAATATTAGCCTTTATGGCGATGATTTGCAGGGTAGCGGCGTTTCACCAAGAATGATCATGGATATGGTCAAAGATCCTATAGTCATCATTTTAATGACCATCTCAACTATTATCTCCCTGGTGATATTTGTTAATGCAATACAGGACGGAAAGAAGGAACCTAATGCATATGGTCCATCTCCAAAATACATTATTCAAGAGGATTAGACAATTGCATCACATTTGTGCTGCAAATAGATGAATATTGTCCGACAAAAGGGTGCATTTTGCCAAACAAAGTCAATGCTTTTGCCTGATACGTCAATCCATCTTCTTAACAATAATTATATCAGCAAATTAAAAGAAAAATGTCACAACACTAACAGTGACATTTTTTTGTGATGATCAATCATTCTTGAAAGATAGAAACGGTATACTTAGCGTTTCAATCGAAAGCCCAATTCTATCATTTCTTTGCATATTACAAAATATGATTTGGAAAGTTTCGACAAAATGCATCACCCAACCTGTAACCTTCTTCATAGAGTGCTTCTAGTTTTTGAGTGTCCTTTTCCATCCTTCCGACATCTAAAACCTTTTCAGGACGGATACAGATTACCTGTCCGGATGCTTCCAGCTTATCAATTAAATCCAGTTGCTCGTTATAAGCTACGATTCGACGACTTAACGCGACCCGCAGACGCGGATATTTTTTATAGACAAAATGCGGAATTTTATGATCTTTCTCAGAACTTCGAAATCCTTTATTGCGAGTGAGCACCAGTACATTTATGGAGTGTCCGGTTTCCATTGAATGGATCACTGGGATTGAGTCCACGATTCCTCCATCTAACATTGGAATTCCATCTACTGTCACAATTTTACTGACAAAGGGCAAGCTGCTGGATGCCTTCACTACATCCAACGCTCTTTGCCGGTCTTGATTCTCTGTCAGATACATCGTTCGTCCGGTTTGACAATTGGTTGTAACCATTTCAAATCCATCAGCATATCGAAAATAGGTATCAAAATCGAAAGGGATATATTCGTTTGGGAACTTATCGTATAGCAAATCCTGATCAAAAATACAACCTTGTGTCACCAGATGACGCAAGCCGATGTAATCAAATTTTGCAAGCATGTCGATGTTAGAAATACGCGCTCTACGAGGTTGTCGGCTGACATACGACATTCCATTACAAGCCCCCGCTGATACAGCAACGATATATCGAAAATATAAATCGTTTTTCATAAAAGCATCTAACACGCCACTTGTAAAAACGCCGCGCATCCCTCCACCTTCGAGAACCAATCCCGTATTTCTATCAATTTGCATATAACCTTTTATAAATTGCCACAAAAATACATAATTTTAATCACATTTTTATTATCTTTGCAACATAAAGATACTTTGTCGGTATTTTAAATAATGGCTAAACCGAGTTGGTTATTTGTTTTTTTTCGACAAAGACAATACCTGACGTTCATTCTAACTTGTTTGAATAGGGAAAAATGGGCTACAGGCGAATCTACAAATATTTAAAATGAACAATATGTTTGAGCAACAAACCTATATTCAACGTCGTAAGCAACTGAAAGAAGAAGTAGAATCGGGTATCATTATCCTCTTTGGTAATAATGAGTCGCCAGCCAATGGTCCCTACAATACTTACCATCCTTTCAGACAAGATTCCTCTTTTCTTTATTATTTCGGTCAAAACCGCGACAGTCTTGTCGGTGTAATTGATATTGACAATGACCGCGAGCTCTTAATAGGCGATGATATCGACATTGAAGACATTGTTTGGTTTGGTTCTGTTGATAGCGTAAACGACATGGCGCAACAGGTTGGTGTTGAATGTTCGGCACCAATGAAACAACTCAAAACAATCTGCAACAATGCCATGGGACAGCATCGGAAAATTCATTTCCTGCCTCCCTACCGTCATGATATCAAACTTCAAATATATGACTTGCTGGGCATTCATCCCGTACAACAGACTGAAAGTGCTTCGATGAAGCTCATCAAGGCAGTTGTCAAGATGCGCTCGGTAAAGGAAACGCAAGAAATAGAAGAATTGGAACGCGCCGCCAAGATAGGCTATTTGATGCATACAACAGCTATGCGGTTAACCAAACCGGGTATAACAGAGGCTTTTATCGCAGGGCAGGTTGATGGTATTGCCAACTCGTATGGATCGATGGTGAGTTTCCCGACCATTTTCTCCCAACATGGCGAAATCATGCATGGCAATCCCTCTGGCAATGTTTTGGAAGATGGACGGCTTGTATTGTGCGATGCAGGATGTGAAAACGTCAACAATTATTGTTCGGATAACACCCGAACATATCCAGTAAACGGAAAATTCTCGCAGAGACAACAGGAGATTTATAGCATTGTCGAGGCATGCCACGACTACGCCCTCGAGGTTGCCAAACCCGGAGTCAAATATGCAGATGTACATTTTGCCGTTTGCCGTTTGATGACGGATAGGCTGAAAGAGTTGGGATTGATGAAGGGAGATACCGAAGAAGCCGTACGTGCCGGGGCTCATGCCATGTTTCTACCACACGGTTTGGGACACATGATGGGTATGGATGTACACGACATGGAGGCTTTGGGACAAACGAACGTTGGCTTTGACCATGAAACTCGTCCAAACTTAGAACAGTTTGGTACCAATGCCTTGCGCATGGGAAGACGCTTGCAAGAGGGATTTGTCGTTACTGACGAACCGGGCATCTATTTTATTCCGGCACTTATTGACGACTGGAGAGCCAAAGGACATTGCGCAGAGTTCTTGAATTTCGAGCAATTGGAATCGTATAAAGATTTCGGAGGAATCCGCATTGAAGACGATTTGCTGATTACCAAAGACGGCTGTCGGTTTATCGGTGAGCAACGCATTCCCTACCATCCAAAGGATGTAGAAGAATTTATGAAAAACAATTAATCATTAACAATACATTATTATTTCCATTCATGAAGAAAATAATCTTTTTCGCACTCATGGCATGTATCAGCTTGGGTGCAACAGCAGCAAAGAAAAAAGAAGCTAAAGACATTAACAAACCTGTTTTCACAACCATCAAGGAAAACAAGATTACCAGTATCAAGGACCAAAACAAATCGGGTACTTGCTGGGATTATTCTACCTTGTCGTATTTTGAAGCAGAAATTTTAAATAAGACAGGCAAGACATACGATTTATGCGAGGCATTTGTTGCCAACAAGACATACATGGACCGTGCAACACAGGTAATTCGTCTGCATGGAGACTGCCAGTTCGCTGAAGGTGGAAGTGCATACGATGTACTATATTGTCTCGAAAACTATGGTATTTGTCCTCAAGAGGCCATGCCGTTCCCTGGAAGCCTTCAAGGCGACTCGTTGTTTAACTTCAATGAGTTTTTCAGCACCATGAGCCCATACGTCACAGCTGTTGCACGCAATAACGCAAAGAAGATTTCCAGCCAGTGGAAACCAGGTCTGCAAGGCATTTTGGATTCTTACCTGGGCAAATGTCCCGAACAGTTTACTTACCAGGGAACAACCTATACACCCCAAAGCTTTGCAGCCAGCTTGGGATTGAATTGGTCTGATTATGTCAGCATTACCAGCTATACCCATCATCCCTTTTACACACAGTTTGCTGTAGAGGTTCAAGACAATTGGCGTTGGCCGATGTCATGGAATATTCCTATGGACGAGATGATAAAGATTATTGACAATGCAGTGATGAACGGTTATACTGTCGCTTGGGGTGGTGATGTTTCTGAACCAGGCTTTACCCGTCAAGGCTTGGCCTATTCGATCGACACGAAAAAGGCACAGTCACTGACAGGTAGCGACATGGCTCGTTGGTTGAAGCTCACTACCGCAGAAAAGAACACCAAGATTGAAGAACTAGGATGTAACGTTCCAGAAGTTCCTGCAACACAACAATTGCGCCAAGAACGTTATGACAACTGGGAATTAACAGATGACCATGGCATGTTGATTTATGGTATCGCCAAAGATCAGAATGGTCGCGAATACTATATGGTTAAAAACTCATGGGGTGAAAGTGGCAATTACAAAGGCATTTGGTATATGTCAAAGAATTATATTGCTGCAAACACCATGGACTTCCTCGTAAACAAGAATGCAGTGCCACAAGACATTCGCAAAAAATGTAACTTCTAATCAGAAGAACAATATACTATTTTAGTCAGCTATTGCCTGTCTTGCATTAATACCGCAAGACAGGCAATATTGTTTAACAAACCTTTCATTCTTCTGTTCATTTAACCACACTTCGGCATGTTTTGTTGTTGGTTCTTACCGATGAAGAAAATAAACGAAATGCAATGCATTCTTGTTTTTTATTTGTAACTTTACACGCGGATTAATTTCCCCTACCATGAAACACATCCTGCAAAAACATGATTTGCAGATTCTATAAGATAAAAAATAAAATATATATAAATGCATTTCAAATGGAATTACATACCACCCACACCAGAAGAAGAACTAACAGCTAAAGAGCTAGGAGAAAAATTAAATATTGCTCCTCTGCTCGCACAATTGCTTATCCGTCGTGGCATTACAACAGAATCGGCAGCTAAAAGATTCTTCAAACCACAGCTGGCAGACTTAATCAATCCCTTTCTCATGAAGGATATGGATTTGGCGGTTGACAGGCTCAACGACGCAATGGGGCGCAAAGAGCGAATTATGGTGTATGGGGATTATGATGTAGATGGCTGTACAGCCGTCGCATTAGTCTACAAGTTTCTGCAGCAATTTTATTCCAACATCGACTATTATATCCCAGACCGTTATGATGAGGGATATGGTGTGAGCAAAAAAGGAATAGATTACGCGAATGCAACGGATGTCAAGTTGATCATCATCCTCGACTGTGGAATTAAAGCCATTGACGAGATTGCTTACGCAAAGAGTCTTGGCATCGATTTTATCATTTGTGATCATCATGTACCAGACGAGATGATGCCTCCGGCTGTTGCGATACTCAATCCTAAAAGAGCGGATGACACCTACCCGTTTAAACATCTTTGCGGCTGTGGCGTGGGCTTCAAATTCATGCAAGCCTTTGCCAAGAACAATTGTATTCCCTTTTCTCGTCTGATTCCATTGCTCGATTTTTGTGCTGTAAGCATTTCGGCCGATATTGTTCCTGCCGTTGATGAAAATAGAATATTAGCCTATCATGGTCTGAAACAGCTCAATCAGAATCCTAGTATCGGCCTGAAAGCCATTATCGATATCTGCAATCTGAGCGGTAGAGACATCTCTATGAGCGACATTGTTTTCAAAATCGGACCACGGATCAATGCTTCCGGAAGAATGGAAAATGGCAAAGAAAGCGTTGATCTGCTCGTAGAGAAGGATTTTAGCAATGCGCTTCGACAGGCCAAGCACATCGATGAATATAACGAACAGCGCAAAGACATCGACAAACAGATGACTGAAGAGGCCTATCAGATTGTTTCCAAACTAGAGAGTCAGAAGCATCAGCCATCCATTGTACTCTATGATGAACATTGGAAAAAAGGGGTTATTGGCATTGTTGCTTCTCGATTGACGGAGATTTATTTTCGACCAACGGTTGTATTGACACGCGATGGCGATCTAGCTACCGGCTCAGCTCGCAGCGTTAGCGGCTTCGATGTTTACTCGGCCATTAAGAGTTGCCGCGACCTGCTGATCAACTTTGGAGGTCACACCTATGCTGCAGGTTTGACATTGCGTTGGGACGATATCAAGAAATTCAGGGAACGTTTCCAACAATATGTAGAAGAACATATACAACCTGAACAGATTGAACCTTTGCTGAATATCGATGCGATGATCGATTTCAAAGACATTACCAAACGGTTGCATACCGAATTGAAACGTTTCTCGCCTTTCGGTTTAGGTAATCCGAAACCATTGTTCTGTACAATTGGCGTTTACGACTACGGAACAAGTAAGGTTGTTGGCCGAGAACAAGAGCATATCAAACTCGAGCTGGTTGATTCCAAATCCAGCAACGTGGTCAATGGCATAGCCTTTGGACAAAGTGCTTCAGCCCGTTTTATCAAGACAAAAAGTAGTTTTGATATTGCATTCACCATTGAAGACAATGTTTTCAAGCACAACGCCATTCAATTACAGATTGAAGATATCCGACCTTCGGATGAGGAGGATACAGAATAAACACCATGCCTGCCGACGACAAATATCTGAACATTCTGCACCAATACTGGGGGTTTGCAGATTTTCGGGGCATTCAACGCAACATTATTGAGAGTATAGGCCTACAGCAAGACACGCTTGGCTTGATGCCCACAGGAGGGGGCAAGTCGATTACGTTTCAAGTTCCGGCACTAGCTCAAGAAGGTGTGTGCATTGTCGTCACACCACTCATCGCTTTGATGAAAGACCAGGTACAGCATCTTCGGAAAAAGGGCATTAGCGCATGCGCCATTTATTCAGGAATGTCTTTCAGAGAAATCAATACGGCACTTGATAACTGCATTTTTGGTGATATCAAACTGTTGTATATTTCACCCGAACGCATCCATTCTGAAGTATTTTTGATGAAACTTCGCCACATAAAGGTAAGTTTCATCACCATCGATGAGGCGCATTGCATCAGTCAATGGGGATACGATTTCCGTCCTGCCTACCTTAATATCATTGACATACGCAAAGAAAAGCCCGAAGCACCTGTGCTGGCATTGACAGCAACAGCTACTTCTGAGGTGATAGAAGATATCCAGGAAAAGCTCGGTTTCAAAAAGAAGAATGTTTTCAGAATGAGTTTTGAGCGCAAAAATTTGTCATATGTCATCAGAACTGCGCAAGACAAGGAAGAAGAACTCATTCACATTCTAAATTCAGTACAGGGAAGTGCCATCGTTTATGTACGCAGTCGAAAACGTACAAAGGAAATAGCAAAGAAGCTGAATGATTGTTCTATCCCAGCAACTTACTATCATGCCGGACTCGAACATACTGTCAAAGACGAACGACAAACCCAATGGCAAGATGACCAATTGCGAGTAATGGTTGCTACAAACGCTTTTGGCATGGGAATAGACAAGCCGGATGTACGGGTGGTCGTGCATATCGATTGTCCGGATTCGATTGAAGCTTATTTTCAGGAAGCAGGAAGGGCCGGAAGAGATGGCCAAACGGCTTATGCAGTTTTATTGTTCAATGGAAGTGATGAGCGTAAACTGAACAAAAGGATTATTGACAATTTTCCCGAAAAAGATTACATCAAGGATGTTTATGAGCGCTTGGCGTTCTTCTACGAGTTGGCTGTTGGCAGTGGAAATGGACACACCTTTCCCTTTGACATTGGGAAATTCTGCTCAATCTTCAAGTTTTTTCCCATTCCTGTCAATTCAGCTTTGAGTC
>CALNBT010000060.1 GCA_937874345.1 uncultured Prevotella sp. | reverse complement strand
GAGGGCTTAACGCCGGGGTCACATCTTCGCTATCATAATGTGTTTGGTTACAACATGGTGAAAGCCACCCGCGAGGGTATCTTAGCGGCCAATCCCGATAAACGCCCGTTTGTATTGTCGCGTTCGAATTTTTTAGGTGGACAGCGATATGCTGCTACATGGACTGGTGACAATGTATCCGCATGGGAACATATGGAAAAGAGTATCCCCATGAGCTTGAATATGGGCTTGAGTGGTCAGCCATTTAACGGACCCGATATTGGCGGCTTTCTTGGTAACTGCAACGCTGAGCTGCTGGCCCATTGGACGGTCATTGGTGTCTATTTCCCCTTTGTTCGCAATCATTGTGTGATGGGTGCCGCGAATCAGGAACCCTGGGCTTTCGGCCCAAAGGTTGAAGCGGTATGCCGTACAGCCATAAATCGTCGTTACCGTTTGCTGCCTTATATTTACACCTTGTTCCGGGAGGCAAACGAAACAGGACTTCCTGTGATGCGTCCAGTTTTGATGGCCGATGTCAAAGATACCGCCTTGCGCACCGAACAACAGGCGTTCTTGTTGGGTGGTGATGTGTTGGTAGTACCTCGATGGGCCAAAAATGTTCACCTTCCCAAAGGTGACTGGGACCTGTTTCGTTTTGAATCCAAGGATGATGGCTACCAGCCTTTTCTTGCTCTGCGCTCAGGAAGCATCATTCCGGTAAGCAATGTTATTCAGAACACAGACGAATACTCTACCGACTCGCTCACTTTTTTGGTGAATCCCACCATTGAAGGAGTGGCACAAGGCAAGTTCTATGCAGATGCCGGAAACGGATTTGGATATCGCAATGGCGACTATGCACAGTTTGAACTGAAAGCAAGCACCATGAACGGAAAGATAACCTTACAGATCAACCAAACGGCAGGGCAACGAAAAGAAACTGTGAAATTCATCCGCCTAGGCATCGTTTGTAATGGCAAGATAACCTACTCGGATTGGACAAAGGATACCAAGGTAATCCTGAAAGCTGTCAACGATAAGGAGAATGGGTTAGATGTCAAACGTCTGAAATGGGCCCATGTGGATATGACGAAACAGCCCAAATTAGCCGAACAGCTATAATAAAGGGTTTGGCCCTTATCTGTAAAATAGAACCAAATGTTTGTAAAAGCCTTGTTGTAATGGGGCTGATGACACGTTTGGTTCTATTTTGATTTTTTTATGGTCGATTTTGACATGGTACGGATATGGTATTTCATAAATTTGCAGCAGAATATTAATACCACTGATATGGACCTCTTGACAATCTATACAGAATGTTATCCTAAAATGTTACGTTGCGCCATGAAATATGTTTCGAAAGAAGATGCAGAAGATATTATTCAAGACGTGATTATTGATTTATGGGAAAAGCGCGACAGACTTTGTTTTATTGAAGACTTGTATGCCTATGCCTATTCTTCTGTGAGAAACAGATGTCTAGACCGGGT
>CALNBT010000059.1 GCA_937874345.1 uncultured Prevotella sp. | reverse complement strand
GTTCCAAGGCCTTTTTTCACATCCCCATTGCCATATCTCAGTTCTGGAACAACCGTTACAACGGCATTCTTCTTCATATATTTCTCAGGAAACATTCCATGGATGGTTGCCGCAACTTGACCACCTTGCGTTTCAAGAGGATTAGGAACAACTGTAAAATTGTCTGCAGACAACGGTCCCATTTTAGAACACGAACTGAAAGCAAACAATGAACACACAGATAAAATAAGAATTTGATTCTTGTGCATAAGTATTAATATTGTTTAAGAGTGCCGCGAGCGGGACTTGAACCCGCACAGCCATTACTGGCCAAGGGATTTTAAGTCCCTCGTGTCTACCAATTCCACCATTGCGGCATGCATGGCACAATGCTATTGTAGGTTTTGCTGTTCAACTAAAGAAAGTTTCGTTGACGACACAACGCATATAGCATTGCAGAATAAAAGAGCGGCAAACGGGGCTCGAACCCGCGACCTCGACCTTGGCAAGGTCGCGCTCTACCAACTGAGCTATTGCCGCATTTTTTATGGTGCACAAAGGTAACATATAATCTTTGAAACCACAAATTATTTTACTTATTTTTACATTTACATTATTCCCTCCTATTTGTGAAAACGATTAACATACAGGTTGAACCTCTGTTACCAGGCAATCATTTTCAATATGATCTTAAAAGATTAGGCATGTGCTTCGGGTGTGGTATATTATTTCTCTTTTTTAAATGCTCAATACATTCTCCCTGAAGTAAATACACTAAAGAATTAATTTTTATTACTAAATTCTCTTTGCCAATGTCATTGAATATAACTATTTTTGTACTTTCATAATAGACTACGATTCTGTTTGACGCATGTTGGATATCCTGTGTACACGACTTTATCTAGACCTCATCAATAAGTCAAATGCCTATACTGCTGATATCCATTAGGAATTCCGACGTGAATCGAACAACCTGCTATACCATCAGGATGATGAATATTTTCGACAAAAATAACATTAAAATATGAAGAAACTAATCATTTTACCACTTCTGCTGCTGACAAGCATTCTTGTGAATGCTCAAATGGTTGACCCTATACAGACATCAGCTCAGCTCAAAACAAACAATACCGCCGAAGGTGAAATTATCTTTAACCTGAAGATAGACAAAGGTTGGCATGTCTATTCTACCGATCTAGGTTCAAATGGTCCGATTGAAGCCTCTTTCAACACTGCTACGATGGATGGTGTTGAGAAGGTGGGAAAGCTCGTTGCCCGAGGAAAAGAAATTTCAGAGTTCGACAAAGTGTTCGGTATGAAGCTACGTTTTTTCGAAAACAGCGTTCAATTTATTCAAAAGGTTAAGTTCACCAAACCCAACTATCGGCTTGACGTCTATCTGGAATTTGGAGCTTGTAACGATGCAACCTGTATGCCACCCCAAGAAGTTGCCCTCAAACAATCGGGCAAATCGCCCAAGGTTACCGCATCAACAACCCCGATTGAAGAGTCTCAAAAACAGGCTTTAACGGCAGCAGATGCCCAAAAGTCTGGCATACCTGATACAGCAACGGTTTCTGTAGATACACTGAAGCTGGCTAATTCCACCACCTCTTCTAAAGTTGTTGGCGAAGACTTGTGGAAACCTATTGTTAAACAATTGAACCAACAAGATGGTGTCGGTGATCAACATAGTTCGCTTTGGTACCTGTTCATCATGGGCTTTGCGGGTGGGCTACTGGCTTTGTTTACACCTTGCGTATGGCCCATCATACCGATGACTGTAAGTTTCTTCCTTAAACGCACAAAAGACAAGGCCAAAGGCATGCGCGACGCCTTTACTTATGGGCTGGCCATCATCATCATATTTTTATCCTTAGGATTGATTGTCACGGCCATCTCAGACCCACACAAGCTGAACGAATTGGCGACCAGCGCCGGATTTAACATTTTCTTCTTCCTGTTGCTGGTTGTATTTGCGGTTTCCTTCTTTGGATGGTTCGAACTAAGGCTACCCGAATCATGGGGTAACAAAATGGATAGCAAAGCATCTTCTACCACAGGAATCTTGTCTATCTTCCTCATGGCCTTCACCCTGGTGCTGGTATCATTCTCTTGTACCGCACCGATTGTGGGGTTCTTGCTGGTTCAGGCTGCCACATCTGGCAATGTCGTAGGCCCTGCGGTAGGCATGTTTGGCTTTGCCCTCGCATTGGCTCTTCCCTTTACGCTTTTCGCCTTGTTTCCATCTTGGCTGAAACAAGCTCCCAAGTCTGGCTCTTGGATGAATATCATCAAGGTGACATTGGGATTCATCGAACTGGCATTTGCACTTAAATTCTTATCCGTTGCCGACCTGGCTTACGGATGGCATATACTCGACCGCGAAGTATTTCTGTCGTTATGGATCGTTATCTTCGGCCTGCTGGGATTGTACCTCATTGGCCATTTGAAATTCCAGAGTGATGTGGTCAATGGAGAGCCCAAGCCCATGCCCGTCGTATGCATCATGCTGGGTATGCTGTCACTGGCTTTCACTGTTTACATGGTACCGGGTCTGTGGGGCGCACCGGTAAAGGCCGTCAGTGCGTTTGTACCACCGATGAATACGCAAGACTTTAACCTCAACACCAAAGTGGTACATGCTGCCTACACAGACTATGAAGAAGGAATGGCCGCTGCAGCCGCACAAGGCAAGCCGGCATTCATCGATTTCACCGGATTTGGCTGTGTCAACTGCCGCAAGATGGAAGCTGCCGTTTGGACAGATCCTTCTGTAACCGACATTCTGACGAAAGACTACGTACTGATATCACTGTTCGTAGACGACAAAACCCCGCTGAAAGAGCAGATGGTTGTCAACGACAACGGCAGACAACGCACCCTTAGAACCATCGGTGACAAGTGGAGTTATCTGCAAAGCAGTAAGTTCGGCTCAAACACACAACCTTTCTATGTACCACTCGACAACCAAGGCAACCCACTGGCAGGATCGTACAGTTATAACGAAAACATCTCATCATACCTCACTTTCCTGAAGAAAGGCTTGGAGAACTACAGAAAATAACGCAAGAGGGCATCCTCGGACGAGTATCGCTCTAACTTTTCGAACGAGCAGCGGCACTCACTCTGTAACCACTTATCAATGTGCACTTTACAATATCACGTCTTTTGGCTGTCAAAGTCAATGGTATTGGACAGCAAAGTCATTGATAACGTTAGGCAATATCAATGGTTTTGCCATCCGTACTTATACGACGGACGCTTACACCCGCCTTTTAACTTACCTAATCAATCATGATGCTTGAAACAGATATCAGAAAACAAATCATTGGATTAATCCAACGCGAGGTCATTCCAGCTGTTGGATGTACCGAGCCCATGGCGGTAGCACTATGCACGGCCAAGGCAACTGAACTTCTTGGCTGTCGTCCCGAAAAGATTACGGCACTGCTCAGTGCGAATATTGTGAAAAACGCCATGGGTGTAGGCGTACCTGGAACGGGAATGATTGGTCTACCTATTGCCATTGCCTTAGGTGCACTGGTTGGCAAATCGGAATATCAGCTTGAAGTGATCAAAGACCTGACACCCGAATTATTGGAAGAAGGCAAGAAATATATCCAAGAGCGAGAGATTGATATCCAGCTGAAAAAGAACATTGAAGAGAATCTATATATTGAAGTCAGTTGCGAAACCAAAACAGACTGTGCAAAGGCCGTGATTTCGGGCAGCCATACCCATTTTGTATATTTGGAGAAAAATGGGCACGAACTGTTGAACGAGACAGCCAATCTATCTAATGAAAACGAAGGAACGGATATCCAACTGCGTTTTAAAACCGTGTACGATTTTGCCACAACCACGCCGATTGATGAGATTAGGTTTATCTTGAAGACCAAAGAACTGAATATGAAAGCTGCCGAGCTGTCGCTCAAAGGTAACTACGGACATTGCCTGGGCAAAACGATTGACCGTCCTTTAAGCCGCGGAATATTTGGTAACAGTATCTATTCGCACATCCTATCCAAGACAGCTTCTGCCTGTGATGCCCGCATGGGCGGTGCCATGATTCCGGTGATGAGCAACAGCGGTTCGGGCAACCAAGGCATCTGTGCCACCAATCCCGTGGTGGTCTATGCGCAAGAAAACGAAAACACAGAAGAAGAATTAATCAGGGCCCTGACCTTGAGTCACCTGACTGCTATCTATATCAAACAAAGTCTGGGCAAATTGTCGGCCTTATGCGGTTGCGTCGTCGCAAGCATAGGTTCTAGCTGTGGTATGACCTATCTGATGGGAGGGGATTATGAACATATTTGCCACGCCATCCAAAACATGATAGCCAACCTCACCGGGATGATATGCGATGGGGCAAAGCCCAGTTGTTCGCTGAAAATCAGTTCAGGTGTCAATACAGCGGTGTTGTCGGCCTTGCTGTCGATGGAGGGAAAGCATGTAACAGCCGCCGAAGG
>CALNBT010000058.1 GCA_937874345.1 uncultured Prevotella sp. | reverse complement strand
TCTTCCCGAACGTCCAGTCAGATTTCTTAAACTCGTTGAGTAACTATACATCCGTTACGTATAACGTGGTATTTGCCTTGTTGATCATTGCATTTACCTTCTTCTATACAGCGATTATGGTCAACCCGCAGCAGATGTCTGAGGACATGAAGAAGAACGGTGGTTTTATTCCGGGCATCAAGCCAGGTTATGAGACCAACTTGTTTATCGACAACGTAATATCACATATTACCTTCCCTGGTGCTGTATTTGTGGCGATCATTGCGATCTTGCCAGCAATTGCAACATTATTTGGAGTAAACAATCAATTTGCACATTTCTATGGTGGTACATCCCTATTGATCTTAGTAGGTGTTGTATTGGATACGATTCAGCAAATTGAAAGTCATTTGTTAATGCGTCATTATGATGGATTGATGAAAACAGGTCGTGTAAAAGGTAGAAGCACTGCGACTACTGTTGAAGGCTATGATCAATCCGCATTATAATTTTGAATGTCTAAAGTATATTATAAAACAGCAGATGAAATTGAGCAAGTGCGAGAGTCAGCAAATGTACTCTCGCAATTACTTGCTGAAATTGCAGGATTAGTAAAGCCAGGCATTACGACCTTATCCCTAGATAAGTTTGCCTTTGATTTTATTAAAGATCACAAAGGAACTCCAGCCTTCTTGAACTATCAAGGTTTTCCTTATTCATTGTGTATTTCTGTGAACGACCAGGTCGTGCATGGATTTCCAAGTGACTATGTTCTGAAAGATGGAGATATCGTAACGGTCGACGGAGGGGTGAATTTGAATGGTTTTATCAGTGATTCTGCATATACTTTTGCTGTAGGAGAGATTTCTGAAGAAGCGAAACAATTGTTAGAAGTAACAAAAGGTTCGTTGCAAGCAGGGATCGATCAAGCAATCGCTGGAAAACGTGTGGGAGATATTTCAGCTGCCGTTCAAGAATATGTATCGCCATATCGTTATGGGATCGTTCGTGAATTGGTAGGACATGGAGTTGGTTTTCATTTGCACGAAAAACCTGAGGTTCCGAATTACGGTAAACGTGGATCGGGGCCGAAATTGGAAGAAGGATTGGTAATCTGTATCGAGCCGATGATCAATGCCGGTAAGGCAGGGGTCAAGTTCTGGGATGATGGTTGGACAGTGAGTACAGTTGATGGAAAGCTTTCGGCGCATTTTGAACAGATGGTTGCGATCCGAAAAGGCAGTCCGGACGTGCTTTTGAATTTTGAGGCCATTGAGAAAGTTTTAAATAAAAAGTAGTTGGTATTCAATTATTTTATTTATCTTTGCACTCCTGTTTGCGGGTATATCATCATTTAAAATAATAGATTTTATGGCTAAACAAGCCTCGATTGAGCAAGACGGCATAATCAAAGAAGCGCTTTCCAACGCGATGTTTCGCGTTGAATTAGAGAATGGGCATGAAATCATTGCACATATCTCGGGGAAAATGCGCATGCATTATATTAAAATATTACCAGGTGACAAAGTGAAGTTAGAGATGTCACCATACGACTTAACAAAAGGAAGAATTACATACCGCTATAAGTAAACGTAAGTTTCTTCAATAAAAATAGCTTTTAAAAATTTACTGTAATGAAAGTTAGAGCATCAATAAAAAAACGT
>CALNBT010000057.1 GCA_937874345.1 uncultured Prevotella sp. | reverse complement strand
ATTTTTTATCCTTTTTCTTTGTCTCATTTCACCTTTGAGCCTTATCGCTGGCGAAATCGATTTCAAGATAACGAAACAATACCTTAATTTCCCCATTTCACAACGAATGGAACGCAAGACCATGAAGCTATCGGTAAAAGGGCAGCAGATCTGTATGTTCGTGATTAGATTGGCCGAAGATAAACCCGATTACTGGGTCTTTCAAGATGTATCTGCCTGGAAAGGCAAAAAGGTGCACCTTACTTTTGATGGATCAGACAAGGCCTTGCTACAGATTCAACAGTCAGATACCATTTTCGGACAGTCGAAGATGTACCGTGAAACAGATCGCCCTCAATACCATTTTACCACACGACGTGGATGGATCAACGACCCCAACGGTCTGGTTTACTTTCAGGGCAAATACCATCTGTTTTACCAACACAACCCTTATGAGCGCGATTGGGAAAACATGCATTGGGGGCATGCCATCAGCAGAGACCTTTTACATTGGGAAGAATTGCCCGATGCCCTGCATCCTGACAGCTTGGGTACCATCTTTTCAGGTTCAGCCGTTATAGACTATCAGAATACAGCCGGATACCAAGTAGGGAAAAAGCCAGCAATGATTGCCTTTTACACCGCCGATAAAGGAGATTTTGAACGGCAATGCATGGCTTACAGTAACGATGAAGGGCTTACTTTCACGAAATACAAAAGCAATCCGGTGATCGACTCACACGATAAATGGCAAAGCCATGATACACGCGACCCGAAAGTATTTTGGTATAAACCTGGAAACCACTGGGTATTGGTATTGAACGAACGAAACGGTCATAGTATTTACAACTCAAATGATTTGAAGAACTGGACTTTTGAAAGTCATATTACCGGTTTTTGGGAGTGCCCAGAGTTATTCGAGTTGCCTGTCGACGGCGACAAGAACCATACCAAATGGGTAATATGGGGTGCTTCCGGCACTTATATGACCGGCGATTTTGACGGCAAGAAATTCACACCCGACAGTCCAAAGAAATTCAATCTCAACGGTAGTGCGTATGCTGCCCAATGCTATAACAATATCCCCACAGATGATGGTCGTGTCATCAAGGTGGCTTGGAGTCGCATCTCGTTTGACGATACGCCTTTCAATGGCATGATGCTGTTGCCACAAGAACAGACGCTTCGCACAACAAACAGCGGACTAAAACTGTACAGTTACCCCATCAAAGAAGTTGAATCGTTGTTTACAAGTGTATTCAACGGTAAAAACATGACCATGGAAGAAGCCAACAAGGCATTAAGTGCATTTCAAAGCAACGACATGTTACGCATCAAAGTAACGTTGCAGATGACCTATGCCACTGATGCCGGTCTACGCTATCAAGGGCAGAGGCTGATTGACTATGACATGAACGGCAATCGTTTGCATGGTGAATTTTACGTACCTAACCAACCAGGAAGTCTGGAGTTGACTGCTGATGTTTTCATTGACAAAGAAGCCGTGGAGGTTTATATCGATGGTGGTGCCTTCTCTTATGCTTTCAAAAGAGATGAAAAGAGCCAAAACAAAGAAGGATATATGCTTTATGGCAACCAGTTGAGGATCAAGAACCTGGAAATATTCAAGGCAAATTCTATATGGAAATGAGCATGAAATAAGATATGACCAGCAATGCTTGAACGACTTCAATGATAAGCATTTTATTTAAAAGCCATACCGGGCACGCCGTCTTCCTGTTCAAATGACACGTCAAGGAAGGATATCAACGCTATCAACAGAAAATGCCGCCACAGATACTGTGACGGCATTTTATATATATACTGTTATTCTTACCCGTTATTGCTGAGCACTTCCATTTTCTGGCGCCTTATCAATCAACTCCATGAACTGATCCAATTTAGGAGTGATGATAATTTGAGTGCGGCGGTTGCGCTGCTTGCCCAATTCGGTGCTGTTACTGGTTATTGGATTATATTCTCCACGACCACCGGCAGTCAATCGCTTCGGATCTACCCCATAATTATTCTGCAGGTATTGTACAACACTTGATGCACGAAGAGCAGACAAGTCCCAGTTGTTTCGAATGTTCTTCATCAAAGGACTGGTTGGATTAACAGGAACGTCATCCGTATTACCCTCGATCAAGACATCATAGTCTTTATAATCCATAATGATTTTTGCAATCTTACTGAGTGTCTCAGCAGCTCTATCATTGATCTCATAAGACCCGCTCTTATACAGCATATTGTCGGCAAGACTGATATATACCACACCCTTAAGAACCTGAACATCGACCTCTTTCAATTCTTCACGACTCAGAGAGCGTGTCAAATTGTTGCTTAAAACCATATTCAGAGAATCTGATTTACTCTTTACTTCAACCAAATGGCGAATATATTGATTCGATTCATTGATCTGATCAACCAATTTTGAGATGTTGATATTGTTCGAATTGGTATTCAACAAACTCTTGTCCAGCGATTGTTGTAAAGCTGCATAATCGCGTTTTTGCTGGGCAAGTTGTTCTTCAAGAGAAGAAACACGGGTTTGAGAAGCTGCCAACTGTTCTTTAGTTGACTGATAATTATTCGTTAATTCACGATTTTCTGTTTGGCAATTCACCAAATCTTTCTTGCTGGCACAGCTTGATACGAGCAAAGCTGCCGCTAGTAAGGGTAATATTACAAGATTTTTTTTCATCATAAATTTATAGATTTTTAAATTATGCATGTGTTGCAAATATATCAATAAGACGATTTGCAAATACAATTTGTAAATTGAAATTACAAAATTTTAACCGAACACACCGTTATTTATCGAGTATTAACATGCAACAAATGGCGCTGGGGCTATATTTAATCCTTTTTGAAGCATTCTAAATCCTGAAATACTAACTCCAAAAACGATTCAACAATCAATGATTTATTTAAAAAACGGGATGGAATTTTCACTCCATCCCGTATATTAAGCCTTAATAAACTTCAAGTTCGTAAATTCTGGCTGCATCTGTTCCATCCTGTTCAGGACTGACAACGTACAACCGAATATAACGCATCTTGGCAGGTGTAAAGCTGCGCATTACTTCGTTCTTTCGGTTACCGTCAAACATATCGAGCGTCTTCCACTCTTCTGTCTCAGAATTTCTGCCTTGTAACAAGCACGTTTTGGTGATGTATGAAGCCGATTCTGAACCAGCATTGAGCATCCTCCATCCGCTAACAGTTTGCTCTTGACCTAAATCGAACACAACAAAGTATGGAGCACTGCTGGTGTCACACCATTTGGTTTCAGGATTACCATCGATCATGTTTTCGGCTTTCTCTTCGCCGCTGACCTCACCAGACTTGGCAATAACCTTTGCATTCTTCAGCAAGCTTGCCGGAGTATTCGCGGTAGAACTCAATACATCAGTCTTGTTGTTTGTTCCAAACAATTTACCTGCATTGGCTATCCGTTCTGGTTCATTCACCAAAGTAGCTGAAAATACCACAACATTCTCATCGTTTGGCAAAGTAACCTGTTTAGCTCCCTTCGGAATATTGATGACATACTTGAACATGTATGTATATTCGTATGGTTCATCCTCAGAAGCTGAGTGACGATGGGTACCAACATAAGCTACTTCAGCATTCTTGAGATATCCGGTTGTATGTCCGATATGTCCCCACTGTCCGAAGAATCCACTATAGAATGGAACCTGTACTGTCGTCTTCAGACTTCCAGCCGTAAAGGTTGCCTCGCGGTCGCCCTTAGCAGAAGCAGCCAGAACATATAACTTGTTGTATTTGTTTCCGGCAGGTAAGGTTATGACATTGCCTTTGCAACTGAGACCATTCACGCCATCTTTATCTCCGAAAGCGAAATGTACACCGTCAACAGTCAATCCTTCGTTGGGCAACAACTCTGCAGCATAACTGTTACCGCCAGAGAAGTCAGCCTGGTTGCGGAAGCCATTAGGACTGAAACAACGACGATCGAAAGGCAGGGTAACTGTTTCTGAAGCGACTTGTTCAAGAGCCTTATCATTCAATGTTACACGGTAAGTCTTGATGCCAAAGGGCTTCACCTCAACATTCAACTTGTTTCCGGCAAATGAAGCTGCTCCAATTTCCTTTTCAGTACCATCAGCCTCAACAGCTTTCACAATGGAACCAGCAAAAGTAAGTTGTGCGTTTTGTTTGGTCTTGCCACCACATTCGTATACACGAACGATGTATTCGTTACCAACCTCAGCCTTCTTCAAAGCGCGAACAATGACATTTTCATTATCACTTGAGAGGAAAGAGAATTCTGTTCCAAGGCTTCCCTTATGTTTTGGAGACTGGAATGCGCGAATCGGGCTATTCAGTTCAGTAGATTTTGTAGCTGCCTTCGACTGATTCAAAGCGCCGCTATGACCAACAATACTGTAAGTAAAGGTATGGTAACCCAAATCCTGATGGTCCTGATAGGTGTATCCACGGTCGGTCTTTGGAGTATAGAGCAGTGACAAACGGATGGTATTATCGTTTGGCTTGTCCCAGCCATATTTCGAATCATTGAGAATCGTTACACCGTAAGATCCACTGGCATCCGTCAAATCGGTCCATTCGTGAGCATAAACCTCATAAGCAGAAGGTTTGTTGTTGCCTCTTTGGATGGAGCCCAAGCCAATATCGTAGGTAGCTTTCTCGTTCTTGATATTCAATGGGAATACGGCTTTCAACATGGAGTTCATAGAATTCCATTCTATTTCGTTATATACATCAATACGATCGGCTAAATTTCCTTCGTACAAACGGATATATTGGTTGATAACTGACTCGCCATACGTGCGACTTACACGTAAAGACTTACGTACAGTGCCATTTTCTACCAAAGTAATCTTCACATTGTCTTTGACAGTGACAGGCTCTTTGTCGAGTGTTGCTTTCAGGACTTCCCATGCTGGCCATGCGTATGACTTGCAATCGTCAAAGACTGCCAAACCAATAGCTTTGCCCTTTTCTACCAATTCCTGATTATTTCTCTTGTCAACGATTGATGAAATGTTACCATTTGCATCTAACTGAACGCGGTATACCGAGTTTTCAATAGTGCTTACAGATTGGTTCAATGCATTGACAGCTTTACCAGACTCCTTGACACTATACACAGCTGCACCTGTAGCAGGCACATTTGCATTGATGAGCAAATGACGTTGATTCTTGCTATCCACAACAACTTGTGAAGCAACCTTCTTACCTTGGGCATCTTTTACTTCGTATTGAGTTCCCATGTTTGGCAGAGAAACCTGTGCAACCGATTGAACGGCAAATGCTTCAGGGTTATAAAGAACAACAGGAGTACCGCTTACGTTGGTATTCATCTGACGAGCTATGCCGTTGACAGAGTTGGTCAGTACATCTGAGAACTGATTCAATGTAATCAATTCGTCGTTCCAAGAGAACTCGTATGCACGTGGAATAGAAGTCCCGGGAAGGTCATCATGGAACTGGTGAAGGAATACTCTGCGCCAGTTTTCTGTTAACAGTTTGCCAGGATAGGATGTTCCACCAAGCCATTCAGTTGTAACGGCAGCACGTTCAGCAGCATCGCCCAGATGCTCATTCTGTCGATTATAGTACTTCATGGCAGCCTGCGAGGTGTAACAGCCTGTACCATGAACGTCCATTGTCATCTCATCATTTGCAACAGGTAATTCGGGATGTTTGTCAAAAGGAAGATATTCTTTGTATAATTGATCACTCGTTGCACTGATAATCTTCAAAGGACCGTTTCCATTCACGCCTTTTTCCATCGCACGAACGGAAGGAATGTCTGGAGATCCGCCAGTATCACCTGTGCCATAATATCTGTAAATCACATTGATAGGACTTTCTTTCAATTCATTTTTCAACATATCGTTGTTAGAAATATCCTCATCCTTGAATCTTTGTCCATAGCCATATCCGTGAGCCATCATAATTCGGCTTCCATCAACGCCTTGCCATATGCCAACGGGGAAAGGATATTTCTTGTTTCCTTCGTAGAATGGATTTTCACGCCATCCCAGTTTTTGACTAGAGAAACCAATTAATCCACTATGAGCGGCCAAGGTAGGCAGGTTATAGGGGAAGCCAAAACAGTCGGGAAGGAAGATGTCCGTTCCTTCTTTGCCAAACTCTTGACGATAGTAAGTCTGTCCCAAGGTGATGTTTCTCAAGAGAGATTCTGACGAACAGATAACGGTTTCGGCTGCGTCCCAGCTGCTGCCAGTGAGATGCCAACGGCCATTCTCTACATATTTCTTCATCTGTTCAAATTGTTCAGGATAATATTCCTTCATCCAAGAATACTTCACAGCACCCTCAAAATTGAAAACATAATCCGGATATTTACCCAGAAGATAGAGATTTTGGTCAAGAGTTTTCTTAACATACTCACGAATGGTGGTCTGGATATCCCAGTTCCACTGTGTGTCAAGATGGGCATCGGAAACGAGATATACCGTTCCGGTTTTTTCGGTTGTGCCCTGAGCGTATGTCCATCCGCACGACAACGAAGCTACAATCGCAGCAGCTAAAATACGTTTTTTCATTTTTTGTTTTAGTTAATAATGATTTTCAATTTACGCATTAAATAACCTTTAGGTTTGGATCTAAAGTATTCATTTGCAAAAATATATGTTTTTTCTGGATAAGACAAGTGAAGCGTTTAAAAAAGTCATCGATGTTTGACAGAAATCAGCAGGTTCTCTTCTATTTGACACAATTAAGAGCATTTAAATGGGGGTTGACTTTCTATTCTTGTCTGGAAAGCATGATTGTGAATTGAGCAGAAAGCGCAAATGATTTCTACTATATACTGTATTCAATAAATACTTTCGATTTTTAGAAATATCATTTCTCAAAACAGATAACCCAATAATTTATTTTGCTTGGTGCCCGATTTACAGTATCTTTGCACATGAAATCCAATATCTTCTGACTTTGCACAGATCCATGGAATTGGATTAACACCCTTTCAAAAACAGACATTCACCAAATATTAATGATAAAGATATGATTCTTTTCTTTCAAACTCCTCAAGAGAGTATCATTGCGACAGACATCAACCACTTGCCTGTGCAAGAGGAAATTGATAAACTAAGCTGGCTTTTTAACCAGGCCGAATGCCTGAAAGCCGATCAACTTGAAGGCTTCTATGTAGGGCCACGTCGTGAAATGATTACACCTTGGAGTACAAATGCCGTTGAGATCACACAAAACATGAATCTAAACGGCATTTTGCGTATTGAGGAATTCTTCCCTGTTACGTCAAAAGAGGCCGACCATGACCCTATGTTGCAGCGCATGTACGATGGATTGAATCAGCAAATTTTCACTGTGAACCGTCAACCTGAGCCCATCAAGTATGTTGACAATCTCGAACGATATAACGAAGAGGAAGGATTGGCACTTTCTTCAGAAGAAATGGAGTACCTGCATTCATTAGAAAAGCAGAACAAACGCCCTTTGACCGATTCTGAAATTTTCGGTTTTGCTCAAATCAACTCTGAACATTGTCGTCACAAGATCTTCGGAGGCACATTTATCATTGATGGTGAAGAAAAAGAATCATCACTCTTTTCTCTAATCAAAAAGACCACACAAGAGAATCCAGGCAAGATATTGTCTGCTTACAAAGACAATGTTGCCTTTGCTCAAGGCCCAACGATTGAACAGTTTGCCCCAGCCGATCAGTCAACAAGTGACTATTTCAAAATTCAAGATATCGAAAGTGTCATCTCGTTGAAGGCTGAAACACACAATTTCCCTACGACGGTGGAACCCTTTAACGGTGCTGCAACGGGCACAGGAGGAGAAATTCGCGACCGTATGGCCGGCGGTGTCGGTTCATGGCCTATCGCTGGAACGGCCGTATACATGACGGCTTATCCCCGATTGGAAGGGAAATCACGTACATGGGAAGAGATCTTGCCCATACGCAAATGGCTCTATCAAACACCAGAACAGATCTTAATCAAGGCATCCAATGGTGCCAGCGACTTTGGGAACAAATTTGGTCAGCCACTGATCTGTGGTTCGGTATTGACCTTCGAGCACCAGGAAGATGAGGAAAAGTTGGCTTATGACAAGGTTATCATGCTGGCCGGAGGCGTTGGATACGGTAAAAAACGAGACTGTTTGAAGAAAGAGCCCCTGAAAGGAAATAAAGTTGTTGTGGTAGGTGGCGATAACTACCGCATTGGGTTGGGAGGAGGCAGCGTTTCCTCCGTTGATACCGGCCGATATACCAGCGGCATCGAACTCAATGCTATCCAGCGTGCAAATCCCGAAATGCAGAAGCGTGCTTACAATCTTGTACGCGCTTTGGTGGAGGAAGACAATAATCCGGTAGTTTCTATCCACGATCATGGAAGTGCAGGCCATCTGAACTGTCTATCCGAGTTGGTAGAAGACTGTGGTGGAGAGATTGACATGACCAAACTGCCTATTGGTGACAAGACCTTGAGTGCGAAAGAAATCATTGCCAACGAGAGCCAAGAACGAATGGGATTGCTCATCGACGAACAACATCTTGATCACGTCAAGGCCATTGCTGAGCGCGAACGTGCTCCACTATATGTTGTAGGTGAAACCACAGGCGATGCCCATTTTTCTTTCGTTCAAGGCGATGGCGTGAAACCATTTGATATGGATGTTGCGCAGATGTTTGGGCATTCACCCAAAACCATCATGAAGGATGAGACAGTGGTACGCCAATATGAAAACGTTACTTACAGCCAAGACTTGATTGATCGCTATCTAGACAAGGTATTGCAGCTAGAAGCTGTGGCATGCAAAGACTGGCTTACAAATAAGGTAGACCGTTCTGTCACAGGAAAAATCGCTCGCCAGCAATGCCAAGGCCAAATTCAATTGCCACTCTCTGACTGTGGTGTCGTGGCATTAGACTACCGTGGCAAAAAGGGCATTGCAACCGCTTTGGGACATGCTCCACAAGCAGGATTAGCTTCACCCGAAGCCGGCAGTGTGCTGAGCGTGGCCGAATCGTTGACCAATATCGTTTGGGCACCATTGTCAGATGGACTGGAGAGTATTTCGCTTTCAGCCAACTGGATGTGGCCTTGTCGCTCACAAAAGGGAGAAGATGCACGTCTTTACGCAGCTGTTCAGGCATTGAGTGATTTTTGCTGCGACCTCCACATCAACGTACCCACTGGGAAAGACTCCCTTTCCATGACACAGAAATATCCCGATGGGGACAAGATTATCTCTCCGGGAACGGTGATCGTAACTTCTGGTGGTGAGGTTGAAGATGTCAAGAAAGTGGTCTCTCCCGTTATTGTGAACGATAAGAATTCATCACTTTACTATATTGACTTCTCTTTTGATGAACAACGGCTGGGTGGAAGCGCTTTTGCGCAAACTCTAGGTAAGGTTGGCAGTGATGTTCCAACCGTAACAAATGCTGAATATTTCGCCGACTGTTTCGAAGCAATACAACATCTGATCAAAAAAGGATGGGTCATGGCAGGACATGACATCAGTGCCGGAGGTTTAATAACTACTCTCTTGGAGATGACCTTTGCCAATGTTGATGGCGGTATTCATGTCAATCTGTTTGATTTTGCCAATGACGACATCATCAAAATATTATTTGCCGAAAACCCAGGAGTGGTGATTCAAGTATCTGATCTTCACAAAAAAGAACTCATTTCTTATCTGGATGATCAAGGAATCGGTCATGCTAAAATAGGCTATCCTATGCCAAACAACCGCAAACTTGTGGTTGTCAAAGGCGAATGGCAACACGAATTTGATATTAATCAGTTGCTCGATACCTGGTACTCTACTTCATACAGACTTGACAAAAAACAGAGTAGGAACGGGATGGCCGATGAACGAGTTCAGAATTACAAGCAACAGCCCATTGAGTTGAAGTTTAAAGGCAACTTCACCGGCAAGCTATCGCAATACAATCTTGACGCAAATCGACGTACCCCGTCAGGCATCAAAGCTGCCATCATCCGTGAAAAAGGTACCAATGGCGAACGCGAAATGGCCTATTCTCTGTATTTGGCAGGTTTTGATGTCAAGGATGTGATGATGACAGACCTGATCAGTGGGCGCGAAACACTCGAAGACATCAACATGATTGTGTTCTGTGGTGGATTCTCAAACAGTGATGTTCTAGGTTCAGCCAAAGGCTGGGCAGGTGCATTCCTGTTTAATCCGAAAGCCAAAGAGACACTAGACAAATTCTATGCACGCGAAGACACCCTTTCATTGGGCATCTGTAACGGTTGCCAATTGATGGTTGAGTTGAACCTGATCAACCCAGAACATCAACAACGTACTCACATGTTGCACAATATTTCCCACAAGTTCGAAAGTGGTTTCCTCGGTCTGACTATTCCAAAGAACAATAGTGTTATGTTGGGGAGTTTGTCCAATAGCAGATTAGGCATTTGGGTGGCTCATGGAGAAGGCCGTTTCAGCTTACCTGAAGGAGAAAATAGCTACAATATTATCGCGAAATATAATTATGCAGGCTATCCTGCCAACCCCAACGGAAGTGACTATAATGTAGCGGGAATCTGCTCTAGCGATGGCCGTCACCTGGCAATGATGCCGCACTTGGAGCGTGCTATCTTCCCATGGCAGAATGCTTATTATCCAAACGAACGCCAATCGGATGAGATTACTCCATGGATTGAGGCTTTTGTCAATGCCCGCAAGTGGATTGAGAACCTCAAATAAGCAGATTCATTGATCATTCTACAAGGTTGATTGCAAATCTATAGAGACAGAATGACATGACGAATATAAAGAAATAAAAATGGATGAAATACGAAATAGCACAGAGACGACGCCTTCATCGGTATCTACCAAATTAGATACTAGCTGGTCAACGCTTTTCATTACTTTCTTTAAGATCGGCTCCTTTACACTTGGAGGCGGCTATGCCATGATTCCCATGATTGAAGCAGATGTGGTGGATAAAAACAAATGGATTGACAAAAAAGAGTTTCTCGACCTGATTGCCATTGCACAGAGCTGTCCTGGTGTCTTTGCCGTCAACATCAGCACCTTTATAGGCTATAAATTGAAGGGCATTAGCGGTGCTATTGGTGCCTCTCTTGGAGCAGCATTGCCCGCTTTTCTTTCTATCTTGCTCGTTGCGATATTCTTCCAGAATTTCATAAATATACCTTGGATTGCCGCTATGTTCAATGGAATACGTCCTGCTGTCGTTGCCTTGATTGCGGTACCAACATTCAATATGGCCAAGAGTGCAAACATTACATTAGTCAACTGCTGGATACCCATTACCTGTGCCCTGCTGATATGGGCATTGGGTGTAAACCCAATCTTTATCATCATCGGTGCAGCTATTGGTGGATATCTTTACGGACAGTTTATCAAACCAACCGAATGACATGATTTATTTACAGCTCTTTATTTCCTTTTTCCAAATAGGACTGTTTGGTTTCGGTGGAGGATACGGCATGTTGTCACTCATCCAGACTGAAATAGTGATTCGGCATCATTGGCTTTCAACAGCCGAATTTACGAATATCGTGGCAATCAGCCAGATGACACCCGGCCCTATCGGTATCAATTCGGCGACCTATTGCGGATACATTGCCACACAACACGCGGGCTTCAATATGCCAATGGCCATCCTTGGTTCGGTCACCGCAACGATTGCCATCGCTCTACCATCGCTCATCATCATGATTCTGATTAGCAAGATGTTTACAAAATACATGAATGCCGCACCCGTACAGAACGTCTTCGCAGGCTTGCGACCAGCTGTTGTTGGACTTCTTGCAGCAGCAACCCTTTTGCTCATGAACCAAGACAACTTTGGATCTATCACGAGCAGTCCTTGGCAATTCTGGATCAGTGTTTCTCTATTTGTTGCCACTTTCATTGG